>NZ_JBIUHC010000256.1:0-8731 GCF_044627735.1 Cupriavidus sp. CuC1
AGCCTCATCGACATGCCGCCTATAAGGCTTGCTGAGGGAGGCTTAACTTGGGTGGATTGGTCGGACACCCCCCACCTCTCTGCGACCGCCACGAACAATTCCTTGCGCCATCCTTTGTCCAGAAATAGCTCCTCTCGGCGGTGGCCGGCCGTCAGATCGATGCCTTCTTCGTCCGGCCCTAACAGCGACACGATGATTTTCCATGCGTCATCCCAGCCATCCGTTGGCGTTGCATCCTCGCGCCTCGAGAATTTTGAGATGCGCTCCGGATACTCCATCATCTCGGGCGGACACAACGGCTCGTCCCGTAGCAAGAGATCGCTGCCAAAGGCAACCGCCACCGTATTGACAGGAATCAATGCGAAGTCTGGTGAACGGCTGCGCTCTTTCTGCTTCAGATCGAAGAACACACAGAGTCCGGTCGCTGCGTCATACAGGACGAAGCAGTACTCACGAATGTTGCCCTGCCCGTGATCCCACGTAACCGGCGTGAAGCTCTTCAGCTCTTTCGGTAGTACTAACATGGCGACGGGCCCGACTTGCGCCAATGCGTGACGCGCCCGCCGCACCGCACGACGCGTGGCCTCACCGCCTCGCGCGTTCCGCCAAAGCGCAGGAAGCGGGCAAAGATCATCGCGACTACGTGCTCCGTTACGCGATATCGCGCGGCCACAGCGACGAATCGATGACGACGTTCCTTCGGGTCCAGGAAGATCGCGTGCCTTGCACGGCCCTGAGCCATGCCAATGCCGAATGCATCCGGGGCCAACAGGGCACGCATGATCCGCCACGCCCGATCCCAACTTTGCTGCTCTGCCTGCGAAAGCACCGCCTTTCCGTGAGCGTGCGTCACTGGGTCAGCGTGAATCACGGTCAGCGCGCGACCGAAGGCGGACACAATGACGGTCTCCGGCACGATGTCCAAGCGGGGGAACCGACTCCGCTCGGATTGCGAGAGATCATACAGACAGCACAGCCGAGAGCCGGCATCATGCGCGACGAAACGGTAATCTGCCGCCGCCGTGCCGGCTCGGCGCTGCCACCGAATCAAGACGAACGGCCTGAGTTCTGAAGGCAACGACATCGCTGGCCTCCTCTAACTGTGCTCGACCGACTCGCCGCCCGTCGACAGCAGCGGGTACGGCAACCACTCGTCGAACGGCCGGCTGGCATCCGCCGGAATGTGTCGCCGCGCGGTTGCCACCGCACACAGCCGCCATAGGTAGTCGATGTCGATCCGCTTCTTACACGACTCGACTTCGACGCGGTAGTCTGCATTGAGCGCCTGCGTGATCGCGAGCATCGACTCATGCAGCGTGCCCGGGGGACGGAGGTACGGCAGTGCGTACGCGGCGAACTTACGGGCGGGCTCCGCCAACTCGCGCAGGTCACCTGGCAGCATCAGCCCTTTGCAAAACCGCGCATTCTGAATGGTCATCGGTGGAACGTCATCGATCTTGAGCCACTCGGCCGAGATGTCGTCACGCCCCTCCAGCAGCGGCAGGACACGCTCGAAGTTCCGCTTTGCCAGAAAGATGGCATGATAGTGGCACCGCTCCGGCGCGTCCTTCCGAACAACCGTCAGCATCCGGTTGGCACGAACCACCGGAACGTGCGTGGGCTTGACGCTCTTGGGGTCCGCATACCGCTTTTCCGCGGCCGCCAGATCCTTGAACCGGTAGTGCCGACGGGACTTCAGAATTTCGGGTGCGATCGCGATGAGCGTGTCGAGTTCGCGCTCGCCACGCCCCACAAACTCGAAGGGTGCACTGTCATCGGGAAAGGGCTGCATGCCGGCCTCGCCGAAGGAGAACTTCCTGGCCCGGACGGCGGGGTCGGCGCTGTAGGCATCACCGGTCGGCACACCCAGAGGATCCTTCTCTGCCAAGTCGATCTGCGGATCGGCCATGCAGTAGTGAGCCAGCGTGTCGAGGGTAAGGGAAATCATGGCGTAGCTCCCGGTGTCAACCTGCGCTCGCCTTAAGGCGGGCTTTCAGGCACTTGATCCACTGCAACAGCGTTGCGGTGGGGGTACGGCGGATGCGCTTGTCATCCGTATGCATGTATGGCCGCACGCGCGAGGGCCCCTTGTGGACCAGCGCGGTATAAAGACGTACCGCGTACGACCTGGGCGACTCCACATTTCCGAAGATGGCGGCGTAGGTGCGAGGCAGTTTGGCGCGGTTTGTCCGTACGTAGTCAACCTCGACCACATCCCGCGCAATGTGCTTGGGCGTGCGTCGTCGGTCCAGTCCATCTTGTTCAAGTGCCTGAAGCCGCTGCAGAACACTGGCCTCGAAGCGCTCATCCGCCTCGACCTGCCGGACGGATTCACGTCTCGCGCGACGATCGGCGAATTGCGCGTGAAGCCACTCGCGGTCCAGATTCCGCACTAGTGCCAGTTCGGCAACCAAGGCCTTCTCCAGGCCGATTTCGTCGAGATCGGGGTTCCGGTCGATGACGCCGCAAATGACCGGTCGCATGACCTCAATCCTCTGCGAAACATTCTCTTCACGCGGTAGCGCCACGCTCTTCGACGCGCGCTGCAGCGCGGCAACGGCAGCCTCGATCGAACCGAAATGTCCGGACAACGCACACACGTTATCCAGCACGCGCGGTGACAGGCATTCGCCCTGCACCGCTGCCAAGGCAGCGTTTCGATGAACGCCGAAGTCCACATCCAGAATGACATCTGCCCGGGTATCGAGCAGGAATTCGCGCGCGCGACGGGTCCCGCCATTGCCCGTGAGCCCCGCCTTTACCGCCTTCTCCCGAAGGCATTGCTGGATCAGGTCGGATGAGAATGGCGCAAGCTTGCCCGCCAGGACATCCTCGACGTCGCGGGCTATCCTGCGAAAAAGATCCAGGCTTCCTTCATTGACCCGCCGCCATGGACGCAGCGGCTTGCCGCACGGACAGGTGACACCGGGCAGGACCGGATAGGGCGAGGATTGATACCGCTGGTGGCAATCGGCGCACCAGCGGCCAATGATTTCATCATGCTCCAGACAGATCTCGTATCCCGGCAGCGCCCAACGCATCAACCAGGCCGATTCGCCAAGGTCCTCCAATTGACGATGCCTGCATTCTTCACAGCTTCCGTGACGGACCCGGTTCACGGAACGCATATGGCCAAACCCGGTCCGCTGCCAGATACAACCGGTACCACCGTGGTTGTTGATATAGTCTTCGAGCACCGGACGTAGCGGCTCCGGCAGCCAGGGCTCGATCCAGTTCAGGATCGTCGCCCGGCGAGCGATGGGCGCAATCGCCCCGACGAATTTGGCAAGGACTGCCGCGCTGCGCTGCACACCGTGGGGCAACAGGGGCCGATCCTTTGCCCCCTCCATCTCGCGAAACCAGTCAGCGTCCGGATCGGACACCCAAACGATGTGCCGGGCCAAGCGACGAATACCGGCACCCCACGGCTCGCCAGGTAGCAGGCCAACGACATTGGTGTGTAGCAAGTGGACTGATTCCGTCACGTGTGGCTCCTAGACCTTTCGCTGACGCGACTTGCGCCAGGCGTTGACACCTGCCTGTTCCAGCGCGGCGCGGACCCGCGCCGAGCGCGCGCATCGCGCCAGGGCATAGGGGGTCGAACCCAACTCCCCGGCCAGTTCCGCCATGCTCACGTTCCGGATTCCCCGGCTCTCGCGAATCGCGTCTGCCGTGCGACGGATCCGGGCCGCCAATACACCGTCACGCCCCCGCGGGGCCCGCACGTGACGCGGCGAGTAGGTTCTGGGATGCCGATGGTGCTGATGTTGCGTCAGCCATGCCTGGTCATGACGCTGCAACCAGCGGAGCAGGCGCGGCTCACGCAAGCCGATCTGATGAACGGAGCACCCTGGGGAGTTCTCGATCAAGCGCAGCAGCGTCGCGCGCGCGTCGTCGCGAACGCGGGCCGCGCGCGCTTGCTTGATCGCGTCCCACAACGCTTCGCGCTTGATCAGCCGGTAGATCCAGTCCAATGTCGTGCCACAGAGCTCGGCCACCTTGGCGCTGGCGCAACCCAGTAGCAGTAAGTCGCCCGCATCACGCCTGCCATAGCGCCGGCGGCGGTCGACGTCCTGCAGTGCCAGATCATCGCCGTCCTTGGCGTGCCACTGGCCTTTCAAAGGGGCCGGCGCTGCACGCTGTACTGGCCACTCCTCCGGCGCGTTAGCGCGCACGTTCGGTGCGATGTACGCGAACCAGTAGAGCAAGGCCAGATAGCACGGATGACTGGGTCGGTCCGGATGGACCAGGGCCGCGAGCAGATTGCGCGCGCGCAACGGCAACAAGGCCAGCCGACTCAGCGCCGGATCGGCGACCTGCTCGCGACAGAATTGGCCAAAATCCTGGGCAAACCGGGACACCTTGAAATCCCCGTTCGCGTGCTGGTAGCCCTCGGCGATGACGGCTTCCCGCATCTGGCCGATGACATCCACGCCCAGCGCGGATTGCTCGTTGAGCCGCTTGCACACCTGGGCATAGCGTTGGGCCCGCAGATCGCCCTTCGGGACGACATCGAGCTTTGGAATCGGCAGCGACGGACTCCATGCATCCAGTGCCGCCCCGTGGGTCGCGCATACCGTCACGAAGGGATAGAAAAGGTCGTAGCACGTGCCGCGGACGCCGAACTTTCGCCAGTATTCATCGAAGCACACCAGGCAAATGGGCCACCACGCGTCCCGTGAGACGGCCCAGGCCGGCAGGCGCGGCCGAGCCGCCCGGCCGACGCCATCCGTGAGGCGACGGGCCAGCGCCAATTCACTGGACAGCGATACGCCCAGCCTCCCGAAACCCCAGGTAGACGCCGTGAGCATCTGGCCCGCATCGCCCAGCTTCCCGTCCAGCAGCGCCGCAGTCAGGGCGAGCGGCCGGCTCACGTCGCCGCAAAGCAAGGGACGGGGCGGCACATCGACCCGCGCTGCGGTCGGCAGGCGGTTGTCCCGACTGAAGTAGAGATCCCGTTCGATGCACACAATGGCCTCGCCCTGCGGATAGCAGCCACTCCAGCTCATGGTACGACTCCCTTGACCAGCATTGAAGGCGCCCAGTCCACATAGCGCTTGAGCATGGCATCCGGTGGTCGCTTTTTTTTGGCAATCAGGTCCCAGAGCGCCAGCGCCGGTTGGAAGCTGGCGATCGCGGCTTCAAACAGTCCCTCCAGCGCGGTCTCGATGGAGCGGGGATGATGACCGTGGCGCCTGTCTACATAGACGCGGCACAGCCGCAGGATCCAGTCACGCTGACCGTGCAGGCGCGCGGCTGCCCCGAGGAACGCCACCGGCATGCCGATGCCTGGCTCCATCAGGGCCCAGAGCTTGCGGCAGACGTTGACCAGCTCGTCTTTGCTGTAAGCCAGGCACTCCTTTGTTCCGACGGTGAAGGTTTTCAGGAAGGCGGGCTTGCTGAGCTCATATTCCAGTGCAGCGGTCCCCGACAGTGCGACGGCTACGCCGCTATAGCTGGCGCGGCGCAGCACATCCAGCAACAGTGGAAAGGACGACGTGATGCGATCCGTGGTCAGCCCCGTGATGGCCAGCCCCGAGATGAGGAAACTGGAGAGCAACGCTAGCAGCAGAGCAGGGAATGCTTTTTTGTTACGCTTGCCGATCGTTTCGGCCTGCAGCATCAGCGTCCGCAACTTCGGATCCAGCTTGGCCACCACGGCCAGGAACACCGATTCGGCACAAGGATCCTCAGGCGACTCGATGGTAACGAATGGGACCGTCGTTAAGCTGGCTGTATACACCTCGCCAGACGGCGTCACGATCTGCAGATCCTCTGGATCTCGATGGCTAATGACGCGGTCCAGCATTTCGAAGATTTTCGTCCCGCCTGCCATGCTGAATGGCGACATGATCGCGCGAGCCCGCCCGCAGGTCAGCCGCGACTCCTCGCTGCCCATCTCCGGCCCGCCCCCCCAGCGCTCCGGCCGAAGCTTGGCAGTGGCCCGCTTCCCCAACAGAGCGATCTCGCGTTGACAGGTGTCAAGCTTGGTCTGGCGATTGCGGTTAAGTTCCGGGATGCTGCTGCCAAAGCCGGCGGTACACACCTTGCAGTCATCCACGTAATCGATCAGTGATTTGGCCTCGTCGTTCGACAGGTAGCAGAAGGTGTCCAGTGCCAGTTCGATCTGGACCTTGATAGGCAGCCCGGGATCTGCGCCGATAGCGGTCTTGGGCGCCGTCAGTTCGTAGAAAAATTCCTGGGCGGCCTTCGCCTCGCCGGGGATCTGGTCGAACACCTTCATCAGAAAGTGCGTCTCGCTCGGTGGGATGATTGCGCTTGCCCCGCGCGCGATGGCATTGTGGCGCGGGCGCACCAGTGCATTCGTCATCGCGGGCTCCCTTATTGCGCGGCCCCGCTGCCACGGTGTCCCCGCTCGGACGCGTTCGGCATGTGTTGCGTGTACGCGTCCGGATCGGGCACCCAGTCGCACCATCGCGGGTCCGGATGCGTTCCGTGGCGAATCAACCGGTCCCATTGACGCAGCGGCGCGTGATAGGCCGCCCCGAGCCAATCGAACCACTTCCGCGCACTCAAGCGACACTGGCGCGACCGGCATTCCGGGCGGGCGGCCTCGGTCACAACCTCCCGCATCCAGCGGCGCTGGCCATAGACTTCGGCCGACAGGCCTTGCATCGCCGCCGGAAGCGCCTCGCCACCGCCCAGAAGTTGCCAGTACTGGTCCAGCGCGGTCGTGCGTTCGTCGCCCATGCAGGGGTTGAACACTTTCCGAAGCCCCGTCAACGGGCCTGTGCCCGACTGCCCGAAGGGACCCGCTGTCAACACGTCGAGCACAACGACCATGCGGTGCCGGCGCAGCGCATCCAGCGCCCGCATGACCGCAGGAAAGTCATGAGCCAGGTGCATCGACGTCAAGCCCGTCACGACCAGACAAAGGACGTGCTGCTCCGCGATGGCCGTCTGCGCCCAGTCCACGGCTCGCTCGAGGTCGTCGGCCCAAGTCCGCGTCGTCGGAATCGGACAACGTAAGCCCTGGAGGAGGTCCAGCGCGGCGAAGATCAGCGAGCCCCCGTTCATGCTGAACGGCGAGGTGAATGGCCTTGCGCGCCGGACGGCAGGCCAGGCCACGTCGCTGCCCCACTCCGGGCCACCTCCCCAGCGCTCCGGGCGGTTCCGGACGACGAACCGCTTCCCCGCAGTCGCTATCTCGTGACGAAGGCTGTCGAGTTTGGTGTTCCGAATCCGGTTGATCTCGGGAAGGCTGTTGCCAAACGCGGCGGTGCACAGCATGCAGTCGTCGACGAAGTCCAACAGGCTGTTGGCTTCGTCTTCCGAGGGATAGCGGAAAGCCACGAGCGCCTGTTCGATCTCGATGATGGCCGGCAGCGCAGGATCTTTGGGATCGCGGGGCATTGGTGCCGTAAGGTCATCGATAAACTCCTGCGTCGCCAGCGTGTCAGCGGGTATCTTCTCGAACACCTTCATCAGAGAATGCGTCTCGCCTTTTGGAATGTGCACGCTTGTCCCGCGCGGGATGGCGTTGCGTTGCGGCCGAGCCGGTACCTTTGGCATCAAAGGTCTCCTATTACGCTTGCGGGAGCCAAAGGCACCCAATCTGCCCATGCATGCTGGTCGGCACGCGTCGCGCGATCCTGTCGGCGCAGCCGTTCCCAGTGGCGCAAGTGTGGCTTCCAAGGGGAGAGCGCGCTATCGAACACCGCCTGGATGGGCACTGCCGCGTTGTCGTCGCGGCCGCTAGGTACACGGCAAGCGCCACACACGCGGTTTGAAACTGTGCTCGACGTCACCGGCCTGGAAGGTCCTTGGCGTGCCACACAGGAGGTGCAGTTCGAGACCGAGATCGTTTGTGTCCGGGTCGCGCACCCAGCAGAGGTGGCCGGAGATGGCGGTGCGCCAGGCGTCGCGGTCAAGCCTCGGCTGCAGGAGCGCGTCGATATTGCCCTTCTGATGGTGGCTCGGTCCCCTGTCCCAGCAAAGTGTGTCGGTCAGATGGCGGCCGTCGAACACGGACAGCGGACCGCCGCCGGCGACGCCGTGCCCCGCGATTTCCTGGCGCCCGCGGGCTGGCTTGGCTTCGCGCTGCGCCTTCGTGGCGAGGAGTTGGGGATCGTCGGAAACAGGCGGCTGCTTCGACGACTGCTTCGTGGACGGCACCGCTACCTTCTTCGAAGACTTGGACACGATGAGCTCCAGTTGAGCATCGTTCCAGGCCATACGCGGTCCTCGCTTCCTTGAACTTTCATCGGGCTAGACCGATACTGGGATCTTCACAACCCGTATCAATCTTGCGGCCGAACCGACCGCTGGAGGCGCACCGCGACGATCCGGAACATGCATTGAGATTTCGTTGACTGGGTTTTCCTTTTTCTTCCCGTGCGGCGGGGAGTGGGATTATTTTTATGTCAGAAAAGTCTGCAATGCAAGAGCCTTGTTGTCGTGCCTCGATTATCCCCCCTCATTTTCCGCAGTGCAACAGGCATAATCCTCTTCCGCGACAGCCGGGCGGCCAAGACGCGCGCGACGCACCGAACGAACCGCCATTTTCATCTTAAAAATCAATGGCTTAGATAATCTCAACGCCCCGCGGATCCCGCAAAGAACCGAGCAAAAATATAATCGTGCGCAATACCTATTCCGCGCGATTTCTATACTCCCTTATTCAGGGGTTCACGCCCCAATCCACCCAAGTTAAGCCTCCCTCAGCAAGCCTTATAGGCGGCATGTCGATGAGGCTTATGACGAGGCGGTC
>NZ_JBIUHC010000257.1:0-8730 GCF_044627735.1 Cupriavidus sp. CuC1
TGCCATCCTTCAAGCTCTTCTTGTTGTTGCAGAGGCTTGAAAGTTAACACAAATTCGAATTTGTTAACAGTATTGGGTCTAAGCCGGCGCTTTCGCGAATCCAGCCTGTCCGAGCTGTTCGGGCAGATCGCGCTGCGATACCGTACTCGCAGCGCTTCGACCACCCCCAACGGCGCGGCGGCGGGCTAGTCTTGCGACGAAAGGCAAGGGGGCATTTAATTACCTGGAGGACGTCCAGGGAGGCTCCCATGGAGCGCTGCACAAATTGTGGGTTCGAGAATGCCGTTGGCGCCAATTTTTGTGAGCAGTGCGGCAACCGGCTCCCGCGCCTGTGCGCGCGCTGTGGCCACGAACTGAGTCCGACGGCGCGCTTTTGCAGTGCTTGCGGCGAGCCCGTCAGTGAATTGCCGCAACCCTCCGCCGCCGCCCCCGTTCATTACACGCCGCCGCACCTGGCCGAGCGTATCCGGGCCGAGCAGGCGGCGCTGGAAGCCCGGGGAGAGACCTCTGGCGAACGCAAGACAATCACCGTCCTGTTTGCCGACATGGCGGGCTCGACCGCCCTGATCCACGACCGGGACCCGGAAGAGGCCCATCACCTGATCACCCCCGTCATCGAGCTGATGATGGAGGCCGTGCATTACTACGAGGGGTACGTGGCCAAGTCGTTGGGCGACGGCATTCTCGCGCTGTTCGGCGCGCCTATCGCGCATGAGGACCATACCCAGCGCGCATTGTTCGCGGCGCTGCGCATGCAGGAGGCGATGCGCCGGCACAGCGACCGGCTCCGGCTGGAGCAGGGCATCTCGCTGCAGATCCGGGTGGGCGTCCACACGGGCGAGGTGGTCGTGCGCTCGATCCGCAAGGACGACCTGCACACTGACTATGATCCGGTGGGGCACACGATTCACATTGCCGCGCGGATGGAGACAATGGCCGCGCCCACGTCCATTCTCGTCAGCGAATCCACCCACAAGCTCGCCGAGGGGTATTTCGAGTTCAAGGCGCTGGGAGACGCCCAGGTCAAAGGCATCCCCAAACCGCTCGTGGTCTATGAGGTGCTGGGTCTCGGGGCGTTGCGCACGCGCCTGCAGGTGGCAGCTCACCGCGGCCTGGCTCGCTTCGTCGGCCGCGAAGCCGAACTGGAGGCGCTGCACCTGGCGCTGGACCAGTCCGTGGCCGGGCACGGGCAGATCGTCGCGGTGGTGGGGGAGGCCGGCGTCGGCAAGTCGCGGCTGTTCCACGAGTTCAAGGCGCGCTCGCAGGGCGGATCCCTGGTGCTGGAGACTTTTTCGGTCTCGCATGGCAAAGCCTTTGCCTATCTGCCCCTGATCGAGCTCCTGAAGAACTACTTTCAGATCACCCCCCAGGACGACAAGCGGCGATGCCACGAGAAGGTCACGGGCAAGGTCCTCACGCTGGAGCGCAGCCTCGAGGACCTCATGCCCTACCTGCTCTATCTGCTGGGTATCGGCGAGCCCGGCTCGGCGCTGGCGGACATGGGCGCCGGCCTTCGGCGCGAGCGCACGTTCGAGGCGATCACGCGCCTGCTGAAGCGAGAAAGCAAGAATCAGCCCATTGAGCTGCTGTTCGAAGACCTGCAATGGCTGGATAGCGAGACAGAAGCCTTTCTCGCCTACCTCGTCGAGCGGGCGGCGGACGCCCGGATTCTCCTGCTTGTGAACTACCGCTCCGAGTATCAGTCCGCCTGGGTCAGGCAAGACAATTGCACGGAATTGCGGCTCGCCCCGCTCGGTCCTGCCGAGGCGCAAGGCCTGCTCGGCGTCTTGTTGGGCGATGACCCCGGTCTCGGGCCGCTCAAGCAGCTCATCCTGGAAAAGACCGAGGGCAACCCCTTCTTCATGGAGGAGGTCGTCCAGACCCTCGCCGAGGAAAAGGCGCTGCTCGGTGAGCCCGGCCGGTACCGCATCGAAAAGACCCCGGCCGCGCTGCATATTCCGACCACGGTACAGGGCGTGCTCGCGGCGCGCATGGATCGGCTGCCATCCGCGCAGAAGGAACTGCTGCAGACCCTGGCCGTGATCGGCAAGGCATTCCCGTTGAGCCTGATCCGGCAGGTCACCGGGCAGCCGGAAGACCGTCTGTATCCGTTGTTGGCCGGTCTGCAGGCCGGAGAGTTTATCTACGGGCAACCCGCCTTTCCGGAGGTGGAGTATGCGTTCAGGCACGCGCTGACTCAGGAGGTCGCGGGCAACTCCATGCTCTCGGAACAGCGCGGCGCATTGCATGAACGCACGGGGCGGGCCATCGAGGCCCTCTTCCATCAGCAGTTGAAAGACCACTGCAGCGAACTGGCCCATCACTACAGTCACAGCGGCAACATCCCCAAGGCGGTGGAATACCTGCATTGCGCCGGGCGTCAGGCCGTTGAGCGTTCGGCGCATCTCGATGCCATCCGCCACTTGAGTACGGCTTTGGAACTGCTCGAGCGCCTGCCCGACACGCCGGAGCGCGCACACCAGGAGCTTGCATTGCGCGTCACGCTGGGTCCCGCCCTGATTGCCGCGACAGGTTATGCCTCGCCGGAGGTGGAGGCCACCTATACCCGGGCGCTGACCTTGTGCGAACTCGGCGGTAACACCGCTGAGCGCTTCGAGGTGAAGTTGGGAATGCGCGCATTCTATTCGCTGCGTGCGCAGCACGAGACCGCGTATGCGCTAGGGGAGGCGCTGCTCAGGTTGGCCGAGGATGCGCAAGACACGGCGTTGCTTGGACAGGCGCACATTGGGCTGGGAGGCACTTCGCTCTTTCTGGGCGAGTTCCACAAGGCGCGGGCGCACCTGGAGCGGGGGCTTGCCCACTATGAACCTGAAGGGATTGCCCCTGACGCACTGTTCGGGCTGGATCATGGGGTCCGTGGCCGCAGCCTCCTGGCATGGGTCTTATGGCTTCTGGGTTTTCCGGCGCAAGCCAGCCAGGCCACCCAGGAGGCACTGGCGCTGGCCCGGAAGATTTCTCATCCTTTCAGCCTCGCACTCGGACTGGCCTTTGCGGCCGAGCTGCATCAGTGCCGGCGCGACGCACAACTGACCAGGGAGTGCGCCGAAGCCGCCATCACGCTCTCGACCGAACAAGGGTTTCCCTTCTGGCTCGCATGGGGCACCATCCTGCGGGGCTGGGCGTTGGCCGAGCAGGGGAGCCGTGAAGAGGGCATCCTCCAGATCCGCCGTGGCCTGGCCGCCTACCAGGCCACGGGGGCCGAGCTAGGCCGGCCCTATTTCCTGGCCCTGCTGGCCCAAATCTACGAGGACGCCGGACAAACCGAGGCCGGACTCGACGTGCTGGCCGACGGGCTGTCCATGGTCGGCAATACGCGGGAACGCTACTACGAAGCGGAACTGCATCGGCTCCAGGGGGAATTGCTTCTCCATCGCCCGGGCGGGTCCGTCGACCCCGAAGCGGCGGAAGCGTGTTTTCATCGGGCCATCGCGATCGCGCGGCAGCAAGGCGGGAAGTCGCTTGAGCTGCGCGCGGCGCTGAGCCTCGCCCGGCTATGGGAAAACCAGGGCAAGGCGGAAGCCGCGCGGCAGACGCTAGCCCGGCTTCACGCGTCCTTCACGGAAGGGCTAGACACCGCCGACTGGCAGCAGGCCAAGGCCCTGCTGGATGCCGCGCGACCCTCCGGCCAGCAAGACTGAAGAGCACACTGGCCGGTGGGCGCATCCACCGCGGGGGTTCTGAGCCGGCTTTGAGCGCGCCGCCGAAGCACTCAACTCACGCGGCACCTTCGAGCAGGGCAATGATTTCTTCCGGCCCCTTGAACTTGCGCGGATTGCTGTGGGTCCAGCGGTCCAGCAAGGCGTTGCGGGCAACCAGTTCGAAATCCTTGCGCTCCACGCCGACCTTGTGCAGGCGGTTCGGCATCTCGAGGGCGTCGATCAGCTCGGCCACCAAGTCCGCGGTTTCACGGCTGGCATCGCCGAGCGCCTCGCTCAGCAGCCTCTGCTTTTCCTCGGTCACGGGCTTGTTAAAGCGCAGCACGCTCGGCAAGGTCACGCAGGTGCAATGGCCGTGCGGTACATGGAAGGTACCCGCGAGCACGTGGCCGATGCCGTGGCTGGCACCCATCGGCACCAGCGACCACATGCCCATCTGGGACAGCCACATGCCGGCCTGCGCGTCGGCGCGCGCCTCCATGTCGCCGGGATCCTTCTTGGTGCGCTTGAGCGCATCGGGCAGCGTGCGCAAGGCCTGCAGCGCCGTCCCGTCCACGAAAGGACTGCCATAGGGCGAACAGAACGATTCGACCGCATGGTCGACCGCGCGCATGCCGGTGGACAGCCACAGCCCGAGCGGCGTATGCCGGGTCAGCACCGGATCGAACACCACCGTGCGCGGGATCATGAGCGGGTTGCGGATGCTCTGCTTGAGTTTCTTGACAGGATCGTTGGAGCCGCCGCTCTGGTGGAATTCGCCGCCCGACAAGGTCGTCGGTACCGCGATCTGCCGGACCTTGGGCCCGCGGAAAACCGGCGCCTCGACCACGCCGGTGACCGGGTCTGTCTTGAGGCGGAACGGCTCGAACTGGTCGAGCTCGGTGATATTGTGCTCGAGGCACAGCTGCAAGTTCTTGCCCGCGTCCGTGATTGAGCCGCCGCCCACCGTCACGATCAGGTCCGCATCAGCGGCGCGCGCCACCGCCGCCGCTCGCAGCACGGCATCGCGAGGGATATGGGCCGGGATGTCGTCGTAGATGGCGGCGAAATTCGCGCCCAGCGCATCGCGCAGCTTGTTGATCTCGTCGGTCTTGTTGTTGAGCGTGTTGCTTACCAGCAGGAATACCCGCTTGGCGCCGAGCCGCTCCACCTCCTCCAGGACGACGTCGACAAACGGCCGACCGAAAAATACGCGCTCCATCGGAGGAATGCTGAATGAACCTTGTCTCATCGTGATCCTTTCCATCTAGGTTGGCCGGAGTGTCCGGCGGTGCAACAACATGGCGCAAGGCCGCCCCCGGCGAGGCGCTATCGCCTTGCCGCGGATCTACAAAGGAGATGCGAAGGGAAGCGTGTCGGGCTACGCCGCCAGGACCGCCGCCTCGACGTTGCGAACTACATTGAGCAGGCGCGGGCCCCACTTATCGATGAGATCGCCCGGCGGCAACTGGTAGGACGGCCCGCAGCAATTGAAACCCAGCACCGCCGTGCCGTCGGCCGAACGGTAAGGCACGCCCACGGCGTTCACGTCCGTTTGCCATTCTCCGACGGACAGGCAAAAGCCCAGTTTCCGGAATGATTCCAGGCCGGCCTCGAGCGAGTCCCGGATCTGGCCGAACTCGGACGGCGCGCGCTGCGACAACTCGGACAAAAGCCCCTCCCGCTCGCTCTCGGACAGCCCGCAGTAATAGGCCCGGCCCATCGCCGAGGTCGCCAGCGGGACGCGCGAACCGATATTGAGGCGGAAGTTCTGGTTGGCCGCGCTCGCTGCGTTCTCCACATAGAGCATGGTGTGGCGATCGCGCATGCCGATGCCGACCGAAGCGGAGCAGCTGTCGGCCAGTTCCCGCATCAGCGGTCGCGCCAGCTGGCGGACCCGCATGGCGCCCAGCGCCGAAAAGCCCAGCGACACCACCCGCGCCCCCAGGTAGAACTTGGCCTGCTCCTGCGCGTACTCGAGATAGCCATTGGCCAGCAGCGTGTGGGCAAGCCGGGAAACGGTCGCCTTCGGCAATCCCGTGCGCTCCACCAGGTCCTGGATGCCGAGGAAGCGTTCATTGGAGGGAAAGCAGTCCAGCAGCATCAATCCACGCGCGAGCGCCGATACCTGCTCCTTGTCGGTCTCTTCGGTGTCTGGGGTTGTTGTTGCGGTTTTCGTGCTCACGTTCTCGGCTTTATAAATGGAACATGTGTGCCATTATAATCGGACGAGGCCACTTTGCAAGGTGCTAATAAAGCACATAATAATATACAAAAGAAAATTTGACTTTGCTGCAGCGGATCTACCAAAATAAAATGAAACTAGCGTTCCATTACAATGCGTAGCCGCAAGAGGTCCACGATGTCCCAGCCGTTCTCCACCCCGATCACCGAAATGTTCGGTATCCGCCTTCCCATTGTTGCCGGCGGCCTGCAATGGCTGGCGGATGCCAATTACGTCGCCGCAGCCGCCCGTGCCGGGGCCATGGGGTTCATCACGGCCGCCAGCCTCCCCGACACTGCCGCGCTGCGCGACGAGATCGCGCGCTGCCAGGACCTGGCTGGCGGACTCCCTTTCGGCGTCAATGTGTCGATGCTGCCGGCGCCGGCGCCGGGCGAGCGTGTCGAGGAAACCTTCGACGAGGTGGCGCGCTCGGGCGTGCGCTTCGTGGAAACCTCTGGGCGCAACCCCGAGCCCTATCTGCCGATGCTCCACGCGGCGGGCATCAAGGTATTGCACAAGGCGCCGTCGCTGCGCCACGCGCTCAAGGCCCAGGCGGTCGGCGTCGATGCGGTGTCGGTCGTGGGGGCGGAATGCGGCGGGCACCCCGGGATCGACCTGATCGGAAGCATGGTCCAGGGCGCGCTCGCCGGCCGCCAGCTCCGCATTCCGGTCTTGTTGGGCGGCGGCATCGGACTGGGCGCGCAGGTCATCGCGGCGCTGGCGCTCGGCGTTGGCGGCGTGGTCATCGGCACCCGCTTCCTGGTCGCCGAGGAGATCTGGGCCCACCGCGACTACAAGGAAACGCTGCTGCGCCTGCGCGAGACGGATACCGCGCTCATCATGCAAAGCGTGCGCAACACCGTGCGCGCATTGCACAACACCTCGACTGACAAGGTGCTGGAACTCGAACGCACCCACGCCGGGGATTTCGAGATGCTGCGCCCCCATGTGGCGGGACTGCTCGGCCGTAAGGCCTACGAGACCGGGGACGCGAGCGTGGGTGCACTCTCCCTGGGGCAAGCCGTGACGTTCGCGGATCGCATCGAACCCCTCCACGACATCATTGCCCGCATCGAGTCCGAGATGTGCGCGGCACTGGACGGGCTCGGCCGGCTCCGGACGCCCGCCGTGCGTGCCACGGCGGGCGCCGTGCCCGTCGGCTGAGATGGCGCTGCCACCTGACTACCCATTCCATAACGCCCAAGAGGCAAGGAGACAAAAGCCATGAACGTTCCGATCGCAAGGAGGATCCTTTGCATCGCCGCTGCGCTGGCCGGCGCCAGCCTGGCGCTCGGCCCCGCGCCGGCCGGGGCGGCCTACCCGGAAAAGCCGATCAGGCTGGTTGTGCCGTTCCCGCCCGGCGGCATCACCGACGTGCTGGCCCGGAACCTGGCCCATCATGCGCAGCAGGCCATGGGCCAGACCATGATCGTGGACAACCGCGCCGGCGGCAGCGGCGTGATCGGTACGGACGCGGTGGCGAAGTCGGTGCCCGATGGCTACACGGTGCTGCTGGCGGCGATCGGCCAGGCCGTGGTGAATCCTCACCTTCTCAAGAAACTGCCCTACAATGCCGCCGACATCAAGCCGGTCTCGCTCATCGCGCAAGGCCCCAATGTGCTCGTGGTGAACGCCTCGAGCCCCTACAAGACGCTCGCCGACCTGCTCAACGCGGCCAAGAAGGCACCCCAGACCATCACCTTCGGTTCGTACGGCAATGGATCCTCGCCGCACCTCGCCGGGGCCATGCTCAGTGAGCGCACCGGCGCCCAGTTCACGCACATTCCCTACAAGGGTTCGTCGCCGGCGATGAACGACCTGCTGGGCGGGCAGACCGCCTTCATGTTCGACAGCCTGATCACCTCCCTGTCCTATCTCAAGGCCGGCAAGCTGCGCGCGCTGGCCATCACCTCCACCGCGCGCAACCCGCTGATTCCCGATGTGCCGACCTTTGCCGAGGCCGGCGTGGCCAATTTCAGCATGGTCTCGTGGTACGGCATCTTCGTGCCCGGCAAGACCCCCACGGATGTCGTTGCCCGGCTGAACATGGAGGTCGCTGACTTTGCCAGGACGCCGGCCATCCGCAAGCAGTTCGCCGACCAGGGTCTGGAGCTGGTATCCAGCTCGCCTGCGGACTATGCGAGCTTCCTGGCGGCGGAAGACAGGAAATGGAGCGCCGTCATCAAGCAGGCCAACATCACTGCGGATTAACACCTCAACCGGGATACCCAGGCCATGCCCAACCAACTCACCGGAAATACGTCCACGCGCGAAGAAATCCAGCGCGCCTGCAATGCCGTCCTCGATGCCTTCATGCAGGCGCTGAACGACCACGACGCGGCGGCCATGGACCATTGCATGCACTTTCCCCACACCCGGCTGGCCAACGGCGGCACCGTCGTCTACGAGGCGCCCGGCAACAACCCGATGGACCTGTTCCAGCGGCTCGAGCAGGCGGTCGGCTGGTCATACAGCCGCTGGGAATCGCGCGAGGTCGTGCAGTTCAACGCGCGCAAGGCACACGTCCTGCTGAGCTACACGCGCTTGCGCAAGGACCACAGTGTGATTGGCGTCTATGACTCGATGTACGTCATGACCCTGGAGGACAGCGGCTGGGGCATTCAGGCGCGCTCCAGCTTCGGGCCCTGAGCGACCTTTGAATCTCCACGAAGCGGGTTGCACATTCTGAGGTAGCAATCGCGTCGGGACGCCATGACAGGGCGCGGTGTCCGGGCAAAACTTGCCCGGACGATCGCGCGTCTGACCCCTTAAGACCCACCCCTTTCAAGGTGATCAAACGACGCGCCCAGCCTTGATGACACGTGCGGTAGAGACATGCCGCCGTGCCAC
>NZ_JBIUHC010000258.1:0-8702 GCF_044627735.1 Cupriavidus sp. CuC1
CTGGAGTTGGACCGCCAACGTGTCCATTCCATTGTCGCGTGGCCGTGGATTATTAATTCACTATTGAATTAGAAACGAAATTACGTGCAGTACATGGGCTATCCACTGACATGCCTGGGAGGTTGCAAAATGACTCCGCCCCTCTTCTGGCAAAACGTGAAGCGCAGCGCCACGCTCGCCTGCCTGCTCACGGGCTATGCACTGTCCGCGCACGCAGGCGATGTCACTGGGGCGGGCTCCACCTTCGTCTACCCCCTGCTGGTGAAATGGGCGGCCACCTACTACACCAAGACCGGCCAGCAGGTGAACTACCAGCCCACCGGCTCGGGCAACGGCATCCGGCAGATCAAGGCCGCCAATGTCACGTTCGGCGCCTCCGACATGCCGCTCAAGCCGGACGAGTTACGCGCTGCGGGGCTGGTCCAGTTTCCGCTGGTAGTGGGGGGCGTGGTGCCCATTGTCAATCTGGATGGCGTGGCTGCGGGTCAGATCCGCTTGACCGGCACGCTGCTGGCGGATATCTACCTGGGCAAGATCGCCAACTGGGATGACCCCGCCATCAGCGCGATCAACCCTGGCATCCACTTCCCCAATCAAAAGATCCTGGTCGTGCATCGCAGCGACAGCTCCGGCACGACCTTCAACTGGGCCGACTACCTGTCCAAGGTCAGCGACGAATGGAACCGCAGCGTGGGCGCGGGCACCACCGTCAAATGGCCGGCAGGCGTCGGCGCCAGCGGTAACGAGGGCGTGGCTACCTACATCAAGAATGTCAAAGGGGCGATCGGCTATGTCGAACTGACCTACGCGCTGCAACGCAAGCTGCTCTATACGGCCGTGCGAAACCGGGATGGTGCGTTTGTCGAGCCGGCGCGTGAGAGCTTCAGCGCAGCAGTAGCGTCAGCAAACTGGAGCCAGCACTCCGACTTCTATCAGGTCATCACGGATGCGCCCGGAACGCAGGCGTGGCCGATCACCGGCGCCGTGTTCGTGATCATGCCGAAGGACCCCAAGGATGCCGCAAGCGCCAAAGCCGCACTCGCGTTTTTCCGGTGGGCCCTGAATAACGGGCAGGCCGATGCCGCGGCAGAGCACTACGTGGCACTGCCACCCGGGCTGGTCAAGCAGATCGAAGCCTACTGGGGAGAGAACCTGAAGTGAGTGCGGGAAGCCCGATGCTGCGACGGGTTCCTGGTTTCCACTCAATGCTCCGTATCGCTGGCGTGCGCGCTCCAGTCAATATGGTCCGAGAGATAATGCCTGTAGGCGTACTCGACATCGGCGTCGGCGTCCTCGTGGGCCTGGAGCGGATTGTCCCTGCACATGGGGCAAGTGTGGCGTGACGATGCCTCCGTGTGCGTGCCCTCCGTCATGGTCACAAACCCTCTGTATCGACCCCAGGGCAATTCCTCAACAGAAGTGACGAGGAACAGATCGCCGCGCTGATACGTTGCCATGGCTGCACTCCTGCATGCTGAACGGGGAAGTTCATTCTAGCAACGGTTTGCGCGAGCGCAACCCCGGTTTAGCGGCAGCTAAGCGGATGTTACTCACGCGCCGCCGGCGCGTCCTCTTGCGCCAGTCTGCACTGGCGATCCAGGAAGTCGCTGGCGTGGCCATTGCTGCCAGCCTCACGATCGACCGGCTGGTCCACAATGACAAAGCCGCTCGCGCCCGCAGCGTCCACTACATAGGTCACAAACACGCCCCGGTCCGGCACCACTGACGCCGCCTCGCCAAGACGATGCTTGATGAGCAGGAATGGATTGACAGACATCGATGGCTCGGGCGAAGGCACGAAAATGGCCTGTACCGGCTTGCCCATGAACCGCAGCGCCGTCCAGGTGGTCCCAATACGCGCACTCGTGCCGGAGACAAAGTCCCTGGCATCCCGGCTGATGCAGTCCAGATGGATATGCATCTGCTCCTGGCTACGCGACGCCTTTGAGTTGATCGCCAGCCCCAGGATGGCATCGGGCAACTGCCGCCCGCGAGCCTGCCCAACGAACTGCCTCGCGTCCCAGCCGAATGCCCACTGGTTCGGCCCACCATCGTTTTGCCATACGCCACTCTCCTCCACCCCCGTCACGCGGTGATCCGGGATGATGAGAAAATGCGAGCGGCCGATGGCATCCTTGTAAAGCACCAAGCCTTTTGCACGATCCACCATCACGCAATCGGGGTGGTGCGGCGCGCCGGGTTCCAGGCAACGCGCCTGCACGTTGCGCCACAGCCCGTCCTTGGCAAACATCGAAAGAATGCCGACGTCCGCATCGCCCCAGGCGCTCGGCGCCATGCATAGCACCAGCAGCATGGCCAATAGCCGCGCCGTGAGCCGTGCCGTGGCACCGGAAACAAAAAGA
Organism: Cupriavidus sp. CuC1; assembly: GCF_044627735.1. Classification (NCBI taxonomy): domain Bacteria; kingdom Pseudomonadati; phylum Pseudomonadota; class Betaproteobacteria; order Burkholderiales; family Burkholderiaceae; genus Cupriavidus; species Cupriavidus sp. CuC1. The sequence goes on from NZ_JBIUHC010000258.1 coordinate 2,364, forward strand.
GCCATCAACCTGATGGCTCCGCACCCCGCGAACAAACAACCAAAGCACACCCCAACCCCCGCGTTCCCGGCATTCTTGGACGCGCGGGGAGACGACAAAGCGAGGGAGCGGTCAACCGACTCGCTACGACGATCCGGGCCTGCGGCAGTCGTGGGCATTGGCATCCAGAACTTATCCACCTGAGTCGGCATAGCTCGCATTGTGCAGGACAAATATGGCAACACGATGGCGATGTAGCGATGCTGCATTCCTATACTTGTAAATTCTCAGGCCAGCGCGTGGCAAAGCGCTCTCGCCCTCAGGCAACAGGCAACAGGCAACAGGCAACAGGCGCCGCATCATGCGCCCGCCTCTTCCTGCCGGGTGGCAGACAATATGAAAACCGAATCACAGTCCGCGATGATCGCCAGGATAGCCGAAGCCCTGAAAGTTCCAGTGGAGGACGTGGAACGGGCTTACTCGGCCGCCTGGCATGAACTCCAGGCCGGCGCCAAGATTCACGACTACCTGCCGCTGTTTGCCGCCAGGCGGGTGATGGAGGAATTTCGCAAGGAGCAACTGGGAAAAGAAGCGTAGGCAGCGCGTGAATCCACATGTGTCCGCTTTGGCCGAGGGACATCTGGGCAATGCCAGCGTGAATATCTTCGCAGCAGGTTCATCATGCACTTGTAGCCTGCGCGAACACCCGCTTTATTCCCGCTAGCTGCCTTGCGTTGTCCGCAGCGCCTGCACGAACATGTTCAGATGCTCCGGCTCCGCATCGGTGATGGCCCAGAAGTTCATGCCGTTCTGGTGCCAGCGAGCCATCGAGTAGCCGTCGGCCGCATAGGCTGCAGGCGCGGATATGCTGCCCTGCGCAGGGAACACATAGAGGTCGATCGGGTGCTGCTGGTAGTGATAGATCAACACCGCAACAGTGCGATGGCCTACATAGTCGACCCGGCCACCGGCAAGAGGAAAGCCCTGCGCCGCAAGGTCGACGACCGGCGGTGCATAGTCGAGCCTGCCGTTGAACCAGGGCTTTACAGTGTGCTGATCGGTTGACACAACGTCGACTGGATGCTGCGACAACAACGATCGCACGTGACTCGACAGAATCTCTTCTCCCACCATGCTGGTTCGCGGGGGCTGTACCAAGGCAAGCGCGCCGAACACCAGCGCGCTGGCCGCGACACCCGCAAGGCCACCGCCGGCCCAGGCCGGCGCATGATCAATGGCAAGGCTGCGCCATGAGAACCAAGGCGGATGGCGAGATTGGCGTGGTAGCGCTGCTAACACGCGTGCGCGCAGATGCGGCGGCGCGCGATGGTAGAGCGATCCGTCGCTCAGCAGGCTGTGCAACGAGCTCACCGTCTTGTCATCGTTCATGATTCGCTCCCATCGAATGTCCCGGCGCAGGCGCGCGGGCAACTGCGAGGCGGTGGATATGGTTGCGCCGGCGCCAGCGCAGCGCGTACCGTGGTGCTAAGCAGATGGCGGCCCCGAGCCAGCCGCGACATCACGGTGCCGATCGGAATGCCCGCAACGATGGCAATATCGCGATAGCTCAGGTCCTCCAGCTCACGCAACACCAGCACCTCGCGATACTCGACCGGCAACAGCTCGAGCGCGCGGTGGACCAGGTGCACGTCTTCTTGCCGGACCGCCAGCATCTCAGGATTGCTCCCGATATCGTCGATCCATCCCGGCAGGCGCTCGTCGCCGTGCAGCGTTTCGTCATAGGGCGTGCCGTCGGCGGCATCGCGCCGCCTGCGCCATTCGGTGAACCACGTGTTCCTGACGATGGCAAGCAGCCACGCGCGCGCGTTATCGCCCCGAAAGCTGTCGAAAAAGCGAAATGCGCGCAAGTAGGCATCCTGCACAATATCGTCCGCGTCGCTTGCGCTGCCGCTCAACCAGCGCGCCAGGTTGTATGCAGCGTCCAGATGCGGCAGCGTCACTTCAGAGAAGCGGCGGGACTCGTCGGTTGCATCCACGGTACTCTCCTGTGTCTTGCCTCCGTATGACTGACCAGGGCTGCCATTTATTCCCGGGACGACACCGGCTCGCGGGGCCCATCCCGGAATGGAAACGCAGCGCCCGGCGGCATACCGGCATGACACGCAAGAAGCCAGCACCGGGGGCGTCGGCGCGTCGGGCAGCACGGGTGCGGGGCTACGGCTCCAACAAAAAATCCGGCATGACCTGGGTGAGGCGCAACACGCCCTGTGGATCAAAGTAGAAATGCATCGTCGAATACGACGCGGCGTCCTGCGCGAACCGGTAGCTCCAGACCGTGCGGCGCATGCGCGAAAAGTAGACGGTCTCGCCGGGCTTTCCGAAGCGGAGCAGCACATCGCGCATGGTCCACTGACCGATCCTGGCCTGGCCGAACTCCTCGCCGGTCAGCATTTGCCTGATACTGACGACGTGCCCACTGGGGTCAAGCTCGGCTGACCATTTGGTTTCGCCTGCCGCGGGATAGAACCAGCGCTGGGAGCCATCCGGCAATGGATAGATCTCACGCGGTGTGCCCAGCCGGGCCTGAAGCTCGGCCTGGCTGGCACCCGCCGCGACCGATTGCCACGCCGGGCCCGCACAGCCAACGGCCAGGGCCGCTGCGGCCAGCGCCAGCAGCGGATTCGCAAGGCGCGTACGAAGCGTCAGCGCGTAGTTGGTTGAAAAGATGGGAATCATGCTTGACCTCCGACTTCATAAAGAAGGCTGCCACCCGGCCCGCGGGAAGATGTGGCCAGGATGCAGTGCTGAGGGCGCACCGGCGTCGGGACTCCCGGTCGCCGGTGCGCTGCCGTGAAACGCCTTGACGAGCCAGACCGCGCTGCGCAGCGCCGAACGCGGGTGTGCCCACCACGCTTGCACCTGTTCGCTGCGGCTTTCACCGGCCAGGCACCAGGCGCAGAAGTGCTCGCAATTGTTGGTAAGGAGCCGGTAGCGGTCCTCGTCCAGCCTGGAGCGTGCCCGCCGCACGACTTCATGGCCCGGGTATTTCGGGGCCACGCTGGCGTCTATCCAGACCTGCTGGCCAGCGGCAAACTCGACGAGGGCCACTTCTTCCACCGGCCCGTGGTGCAGCGCGCGGCAGTACCCGGCGTAGTGCACGACCTTGCTGTCGCCTACGTAGATACCGTGATGGCAATAGCCGCAGCGCAGTGTGACAAGGTGGGCGCCCGGCAAGGGGGCAGTGCCCAGGGTGAGCGCCGCCCATGCTGAGCCGTGCTCGGCGTTCATTGCCCGCTCCCCGTTAGTCAAGGTCGCAGTCCGAATCACGCGCCTAAGTAGATGTCACATGGTGGCGTGGTGCATGAGGTCGCAGCAGCGGGATCAAACTGCGCGCATCCGCCCGCAGAAAAGGCGATAAGCGCGGTGCCGGTAGCTAGGATAGCTAGCGTAGTCTTTGCGAAATGCATGACGGTCTCCTGAATGGTTGCAACGCGCGGCAAACCCAAAAATCGACTGGATTGCGCAGCGAGCGAGATACCCGCGTGAAACGGCGTCGGCCAGGGCTGCGATGCGCTGCCTGCAGCGCTGCCGCCTTGGTCATGCGCGCCGCTGCGTGCCGGCACCTGTACTACTGCTGCAGGGCGGAAGTTATTCGCGCGATTTTGTTCCGCCAAGGCTCGTGACAATCGACCAGCTTGTGCGCCCTTGCCTCCCGCCTTCAGTGCGGACCAGCCCATCCCAGGAGATTGGCGTGTCACCGCTTTCTTGCCCGTTTGGCGTAGCTGCGCAAACCCATGGCGCAGGAATAAATCGCGCCCGGCGACGGTTATATGTATGCGCAGGAGTAAGAGACCGGCAGGCGCATTGAGATCACGCCTTGGGCCTCACCGCCTTGTCGGCGATGGCGTCCAATGGAGCGGCGCAAATGCCAACTGGTCACACTGGTCACGCGTGATTCTTTAATCCATGGACGTCCGAAGTGGCCAAGGGAGAGACCCTCGTTGCCCTAGGCTCGGATGACCGCTCGTCGCCGCTTACCGGCCGATCGGCAGGCAGACCTCGGACGCCCACTCCAATCGGATCAAAGCCGCCGGTTGGCAACTCGCTGTTGGGGGCAATCAGGAGTGTCCCCTTTGAAGAAGGCTAAACTGCTGCTCCGCCCGTTGTGGCCAGCGACTTTCTTGAGAGCCACTCCCAACACCGAAGTGACAGTCGTCTGCCCAAAGGGGGCCATCGCTTCACGTCTGGATAGAGCAGTGAAGTAGGTATGCTTTCGCACATACGGCGGGAGCGCAACCGGTAGTTCTTGAAATAGAATCAAAACGCAGAATATTTTTACTCCGAGGCATCCAATGTCAAGTCAACGCGTTCTCCGCCCCATCCGTATCACCGCGGCCGCCATCGCCGCGCTGTATGCCGCTGCCGCATGGTCGCACGCGCATCTCCAGCAGCAGACGCCCGCTGCCGACTCGACGCAGGCCGCACCGCAGGAGGTGCGGCTCGATTTCTCCGAGCCGTTGGAAGCCGCCCTCAGTAAGATCGAAGTGACAGATGGCGCCGGAAAGCAGGTCACGGCGAACAAGGCGGCCGTCGACGCGACTGCACCAAGGACGCTGCGCGTGCAGCTCGGCAAGCTGACTCCCGGCAATTACACGGTCGATTGGAACGTGGTCTCCACGGATGGACATCGTGCCAAGGGCAGCTATCGCTTCACGGTGGAGTAATGGGAGACCTCGCGGTCGCCTTGAGTTGGTGGTTGGGCGGAGGCGTGTCGTTGGCGCTTGCCGGCACACTCGGCGTCTGGTTACTGTCACCGGCCTTACCTCCCTGCGCCGCGCGGAGTTGGATGCGCGGCTGCCTGACGATTTTGGCGTGCGCCTTCCTGGCTTACCTGCCGGCTTCCGCGCTGGCCCTGACGGAAGCGCCGGCCGGTGAACTCCTCCCGTCGGTCTGGCTCGTGCTGCGGCATACGCATAACGGCGCAATGTGGTTGCTCGGGGCCGGCGCATTGATCGTGGCCGGCATTGTGAGTTCACGAGCCTCAGTGGGACCGGCGCGGAGCTGGCTGCGGGGTGCTCTAGCTGCCAGCCTGCTGATATTCTTGGGCGCACGGGCTGGCACTGGCCATGCGGCCGAGGCTGGCACCTTCAGTTTGGCGGTACTCGTGCACGCTGTCCACATCGCCGCTGGCTGCGCCTGGACGGGGTGCGTCATGGTTTCGCAGGCCATCCTGCTGAGGCGGTCCGACGGCGATACGTTATGGCACACCGCCTTCCTGCAACGGCTGTCGCAGGTCGCTGCGCTCGCCCTGACCGTGGTTGTCGTGAGCGGCCTATTGAACGTATGGCGAATACTGGGCGAGCAGCAAACCTCGTTCGGCGCCTACGAGCAGCGACTGGCAGTCAAACTGAGTGTCGTCGGACTGGCCGCTGCCCTGGGCGCATGGAACCGTTGGATTGCGTTGCCGCGCCTGATGCGGGGCGATCCGTCCGCACGAAAGCCGTTCGTCCGTAGCCTATGCGCCGAGGCTATTCTGCTGGTGCTGGTAATTCTACTTGCGGCCGGGCTCGGTGCGACCATGCCATCCATGTAACCGTCGACAAGACACACCCGCAGAAAGCCTTTGATCGCACAAGCTATGACTTCCGGCACGGCATTTCCATCACTGCCATGCTGCCGGCACTCTTCGCCGCGGTGGCGCCCCCAGGCTCGACCAATATCCCGATGACGGTCGGGTCGATCGCCCTCGCTGCGACGATCATCGCAGCGGTTGCCGCCCGGAGTGCCTGGGAGACCCATCGCATCCGCATGAGCGACCTGGGCGAGCGCGGCGCAGTCCCCTTGGACAAGCGTGAATATGACCGGCTGCGCGAAGAAACCATTGGCGACGCGAAAGTAGCCAAGGCAGCCGTCTGAAGGTAATCGACACCCGCGTCAATCTCACCGAAGCGCTCGGCCTGATCGGCACCTTCCAGTACGACTGGCTCAAGCACGCCGGCCAAAGCGGCAAACGCCTGACCACCGCGGCCATGCTGGACTATAACTTCAGCAAGCGTACCGACGTCTACGTGGCAGTGGACTACACGCACCTGAGCGGCGCCTGGATCCCGCTGAACAGCTGGCCAAACTTCAGCAACAACGGCAATATGTTCGGCAACACGACCCGGCTGGGCGTCATGGCCGGTCTGCGTCACAGTGCTAAGCGGTACCGGCATACTCGCCTCCCCCGTGGCGGTAGGCGCCTGCCTGAGCACACGGGAGCGTGCGCGTGCGTCGAGCCGGCGGACTTCTTCAAGGGGTGTTCCACGTCATCGGCAGCGGACTAGTACTACTGTGTTAAAAAATAAGGCATTATTTGCTTATCTTCAAGTGAGTTACGAGGAAAGCGATGGAAGCCTC
>NZ_JBIUHC010000259.1:0-8645 GCF_044627735.1 Cupriavidus sp. CuC1
CGACCGCCTCGTCATAAGCCTCATCGACATGCCGCCTATAAGGCTTGCTGAGGGAGGCTTAACTTGGGTGGATTGGGTCCCCGCCCGCTCGGTAGTCAACGAGATGAGGAGGGATCCACATATCTGCACAACGCACTGATGCCAGTGCGGCCGATTCCATGCCACCTGCGTCGATGAGAAGTCACGGATGACCACCTTCTCGTCTCGCGAGCTTTGCAGGAGCAGCGGCATCGCTCGCGGGTGCCATGTGAGGCGTACTCTTGGCGATTCTGACCTTGTCGACTACGTTCTCCATTGCCGAATCGCGGAAAGCATGGGCCTCCGAGAGACATAGGAGGGGGAGGAGCGCAAGAACGGCGAGGGGCAGTTTTTTCATGTAAATAGTACAGGTTGGTTTGCGTATTGCTAATTGAGGGACCACAGTGTCTTCATCGCGCTGGCGTGTCCGATGCCGTTGGTCTGGAGGATGGGTAACACAATGAGGGTTCTTTGCTTTGGACCGAACCGGCGCCTGGGGAAGGCGCGCTGGAACTGCATTTTTGGGATCCGGTCAATCGATACTAACTTTTTAAGAAGTATTGTCAGGCTGCAGCGTATTGGCACTCCGGCTGACGAAAGAACGACTTAACTAACTCAGGTAGTCGTTGGATGCGGCGCAGCGCACTCAGCGCCAATTTCTTCATTTCGTTCTTTCCCTGGACCAAGCGCTTGGATACTTGCCGCTTCACGTGCGCCCACACCTGCTCATCCGGGTTTAAGGTGCGGAGAATACAGCGGCAGGTAGAACAGCTTCAACCGGCCTTGCTGGCCTTTGACGGTGGGCTGACCGCCGAGATCATGTTCAGCGAGAAGCGTCGGCAATGCGGGCCAGGCCAAGTTCCGTAGCCGGGTCCCCGACCTGGCGGCCCGACAGGTTGTTGTGGATCGCCAGCGGATAAAGGAGGCCGTGAACAACGACTTCGCAGAACGGCGCCAGTGTCTCGCCGAGACCCTGGGCCACTTGCTTGAGTTGTTCGAGCAGCACTTGCTGCTCCAAAGTTCGTTTCGTCATACGGACAAAATATCCAGAAAAAGACTGTTTGTCAAGGTGGATTCCTCCGGCGCACTGGCGGCTGGCTGCCCCTTGGTGGATTACTGGCCGGCGTTGTTCCGCGCGGCTTTGGGCGAGCCGCAGAACGGCCATTGCATACCGGCGAGAGGTCTCTGCGTGTGGCGGTCGATAAGTGGTTTGGGCCTGGTGCGGCGATGACAGTGCGTGTGATCGAGTTAAGTTGCACGCCTTCGGATCGAAGGCGCGCTACGTGCGCATTGGGGCGTTGCGGCCGGAAGGAAATAGCCAAGGCTCGCGTTGCATGCGTTGAAATTCGAACTTTCTGATTTCCTCTTGATGCAGCAAGCTTTGGCCAATCTCGTCGAGTCCGTTCATCAACAGATCGCGTTGAAATGAATCGATTGCGAATGACAAGACAAGGTCATCACCGAACTTGATCTGTTGGCGACCAAGATCGATCGTAATGGGATTGTCCTGGCCGCGATTGATCGCCGCAAACATCGTATTAATCTGCTCAGTCGAAAGGCATACCGGCAAGATGCCATTCTTGATGCAGTTTCCATAGAAAATATCGGCGAAGCTCACGCCGACGAGCGCGCGAATTCCCCACTGCGCCAGGGCCCACGGCGCATGCTCCCGGCTCGACCCACAACCGAAGTTGGTGCGGCATAACATGATCTGCGCCCCCGCAAATCTGGGCTGGTTCAATGGAAAATTCGGGTTGGGCTGCCGCCGGCTGGCGTCCATACCCGGCTCTCCGCGATCGAAATAGCGCCATTCATCGAATAGATAGGCGCCAAAGCCGGTACGGCCGATCATTGCCATGTACTGCTTGGGCAGGATCGCATCGGTATCCACGTTATCCCGGTCGATCGGTACGGCGATCGACGTCAGCGTGTCGAATCGTTCCATGACTATCTCCCACGTAGCTGCGATACATCGACAAAATGGCCCGCCAATGCCGCTGCTGCGGCCATGGCGGGACTGACCAGATGCGAACGGCCGCCGCGTCCCTGACGCCCCTCGAAGTTGCGATTCGACGTCGATGCGCAGCGTTCACCTTCCTTGAGGCCGTCGTTGTTCATTCCCAGGCACATCGAACAGCCGGCATCGCGCCATTCGAAACCCGCCTCCAGAAAGATCCGGTCCAACCCCTCCTGCTCCGCCTGCAGTTTGACACTGCCCGACCCTGGCACCACCAGCGCCTGAGCGATCGTCGGCGCGACTTTTTGCCCCCGCACGACTCGCGCGGCAATGCGCAGATCCTCGATACGCGCATTCGTGCATGAGCCTATGAATACCTTATCCAATCGAATGTCCTGGATGGCGAGACCGGGTTGAAGCTCCATGTAGGCGAGTGCGGATGCCATGGATTTTCTGCGTTGCGGATCGTTCTCGGTCGCGGGATCAGGCACGTATCCGTCAATGTCCGTCACCATGCCCGGCGACGTTCCCCAGGTCACCTGAGGCCGCAGCGCAGCGGCATCGAAGCGCAGCGACCTGTCGAAGGTACTATCCGCATCGCTACGCAAGGTCGACCAATAGGCTGCCGCAGTGTCCCATTCCGCGCCCGCTGGCGCACGGGGTCGCCCATGCAGATACGCGAGGGTCACGTCATCCACGCCGATCATGCCGCAGCGCGCACCCGCTTCGATGGACATGTTGCACAACGTCATGCGCGCTTCCATGTCCAGCCCCCGCACCGTCTCACCGTCGAACTCGATCGCATGGCCGTTCGCGACATCGGTACCCCACCGGCCGATGATCGCCAGAGCGAGATCCTTGGCGTAGGTCCCTTCGGGCAGAGCGCCATCAATCGTGATCCGCATGGTTTTCATGCGCTTCATGACCAGGCACTGCGTCGCCAGGAGATGCTCGATGTCGGAAGTCCCGATACCAAATGCCAAGGCGCCGAAGGCGCCATGCGTGGACGTATGGGAATCGCCGCACGCGATGGTCATGCCGGGCAGGATCTCGCCCTGCTCGGGTCCGACGACATGAAGAATGCCCTGGCGAACGTCTTGCAACGCGTAGAACGGGACGCCGTACTCCGCGCAGTTCCGGTCCAATGCCTGGACTTGCAAGCGCGCGATCTCACTATGCATTCCGCGTTCCCGGTGTACCGTCGGAATATTGTGATCCGGCGTCGCAATAGCCGCTTCTGCTCGCCACATGCGGCGCCCTGCCAGCCGAAGCCCATCGAACGCTTGCGGGCTCGTGACTTCGTTCATGAGGTGACGATCAATATATAGAAGCGCCGAGCCGTCATCTGCTTCGCGCACGACATGTCGGCGCCATAGCTTTTCATATAGCGTGAGGGATTGATTCATTTCTGCGAATCCAAGTAACTAGATTCAATTAACCAGCTTCAAATAACCACCTTCGAGGCCATCAGGAACATGGTCGGTGTAGGAGGCGTAGGCACGGGGCATACTTCCGGAAATTGCATTGGAAACCACGCATCAATCTGCGTATGTTCCTTAGCGCATATCTTCGTGGCTAAAATGCAAAATCATGGAAAATCTCCTGAATCTGCGAACGAAACCAACGCTGCGCCACATCTTTGTCGTCCCTCGGATGCCATACCAGGTCAATGGCGAGCGAAGCGTTTTCGAGCGGAAGCGGAAAGGTAAGGAATTTCTGGAATCCTTCTGCATGCAGCCAATGCTTGGGGACGACCGCCACCAGATCGGTGGTTTCAATGACCTCGCGCATCTCGAGCCAACTCGGCACGGTCATCGCGATCTTGCGTTCATGACCGAGGTTGGCGAGTTCATCGTCGATCAGGTTGGTGCCGACTCCACTGATCGCGATCTTCAGGTGGGTCAGACTGAGATAATCTGATAGATCGAGCTTTGATAGTCCGGGATAGCGAGCGGCGCTCATCACGACCACGAAATGGTCTTCAAGCAATCGGACACTGTTGCTCAGACCAGCGATCCTGGAACGCAGGGCGAGACGCACCTGCACCTCGCCCTGGCTAGTCTTCTGTTCGATGTCCTGAGGGCTGAAATGCTTGACTTCCAGACGCGTCGACGGTGCCTGCTCGCGTAGCCTCCGACAGAGGCGCGGAAGCAGATACACCCCGGCATAGTCGGATACGCGCATTTTGAAGACTTGCGTCGAGGTGGTCGGATCGAACTTGCTGCCCTGTATCACCGCTTGTTCGATCTGTTGCAACGATCCACTAATCATGCTTGCCAGCAAGAGTGCCTGTCCGGTGGGAATCATGCCGTCTGCGGTACGCACCAGCAGCTCATCCTTGAACGTCACCCTAAGGCGTCTTAGCGCATGGCTCGCAGCCGACTGGCTGATGCCGACGCGCTGGGCAGCCTTGGTCACACTTCGTTCTTCTACCAGTGCTTCCAATATGACCAGGAGGTTTAGATCAATGCTGCGCAGATTCATCGGTGACAGACTTGGCTGACGAGCGGGGGAACGGAACTCTCCCTCGTCTCAATGAGAGAAAAGCGTGCCGTATCCTTTGACCTTATCATCAATTCCGCTCGTGCGCAGCGCATTCCACACCATGACCTGGTTGCTCGTGATGACGGGCCGTTCGAGCGCTTGTTCCAGGCGCTCGATCACTTCCGCCGACCGGATGGCGGTACAGCTGATGAAATAGGCGTCCGCTACCGACGCTGCATACTGTATCGCTTGATCGAAAAAGACGTCCGGCGCCAGCTTTCCCATTTCCGCATTCGTATTCAGGCCGAGACCGTGATGATGGACGACTTCCAATCCATGGTGCGCCAGGAACGCGATTTCTCGCTGATTAACTGCGTCAAGGTAAGGGGTAAGGAGAACAATTTTCCTGGCACTTAGGGTTTCCAAAGCGGTGACAATCGCGGACCCGGTGGAAAAACAGGGCAGTCCGGTCGCATGTTCGATGCTCGCCATGATTTCGTCCTGCAATGGCACGCTGTACGTCGATACCGCGGTGCAGTGAAAAATCACCCGCTCCACACCGGCGTCTGCCAGCATGGCAGCGGCAGGCCCGACGCCCGCCGCCATGGCAAACAATTCTTCTGAACCGGTCCCTTTAAGTGGAAGACGCGTGACGTAGGCTGCCACGCCATCGGGCAGCATGGCCTGTATCTGCGGTTCAGCAATGAAATTGCCCGAAGGCACGATAATGCCCAGTCGTGCGCGTTCACCGTAGTTGATTTGCATTGCGTGCGCCCTCTGTTTGCTCTCAAGACTTCGATTCGGCAAGCGACTGGCGCGCCTGGCCAAGATAGACCGGGTTGATGTATTCCGCAGCAGAGGTCTTGGCGCGGCCCGGAAGGGCGCGGATCAACGCGCTGATGTCGATCAGTGCCTGTATGGAGTTGGGATTGGCCGCCGCATCGCGTGGAAAAATCTCGTCCCGGCTGTACTCTTCCCACGCGCGGTCTGCATAATCTGCGCTGATCCCACTGTGCTGCATAGCGATCTCACGGCATCCCATCTTGTTCGCATAGAACCAGTCATGCGCTTCGATGTATGCCTTCAAGAATGCCACCACGGCCCCGGCGTTTTCGTTGGCCCACTTTGCGGAAACGTTCAAGGAGGTGAACTGGAACCACGGGAATTCATCGCGGGGTTCGCACAACGAGGTGTAACCCTGGTCGAGCGCGATATAGTTCAGCGGGATGCCCTGCAGCCCCGCATCGATCTCCCCATTCTGCAACTTTTCCCAGCGCGACAGGATCGGTCCGACCGCCACGATGGTGTAGTCGCGGGGATGCTCCAGGCCGTGAGCGGAAAGGATCTTCATCACAAGTGAAGAACTGCCAGCGTCCAGCGAGGAAACACCTACCACGCCCCCACGCAACTGTGCGATGGTCTTGATATCGGGGCGCGCGATGAAAGAAAACGGCAAGCGGTTGACGTTGCCAGCAATGATCTCCAGATCGCTGCCCGTCTCGCTGCCCAGGATCACGTGTTCAGTCACCCCAAGCGATAGCTGGAGCCGGCCATCGATCAAGCGGTCCGTGACTTCGTCGATCGGTTCATACAACTCGATCGAGACATCCAGCCCGTGCTTCCTGAAGAATCCGGCGTCTTGCGCAATCCAGAGAGGCATGTTGAAATAATTGCGCGATACTGCGCCGACTTTTAGCGAAATCATTGTTTCTTCCTTTAAAGCGAAAAGAGTAATACCACGAGTACTGTGACGAGGACGGTCACCAGTAATGTCACAACTGGCTGGCGGGCTTTGATGCCATGGGTTGATCGCCCCGGATCGGCTCCGTCCAGTCGACAAGGATCTGCCTGCGTGTCAAAGTCAGGCTTGCCAGCGATCCCAAAAGCAGCAGCGCGCCGGCAATCGCAAAGGCCGCGGTAAAGCCGCCGCTGGACGCAACGGCATAGCCGGTGACGATGGGCGCGGCAAGACCGAAGACATTACCGCCCAGTATGAGCAAACCTACCGCCACTCCCGAATGCGCCGGGTCACCTAGAAGATCGTTAGTCAATGCGATATTCATCGACATGGCCGTGGACACGCATGTAAGCGCCAACGAAATGATCAGCACGATTGCCCACATCGAATCCACGAATGGCAGCGCGAATACGACCGATCCGAGCAGCAGCATCACGAAGATCATGTTGCGCCTGGCACCGCGTGCAAGCGCTTCGCTCGTCAGCAGCCGGTCGCTGAGATAACCCAGCATGATGCCGAGCACACAGGCGCTGGCATAGGGCGCGGCAGTGTAAAGGCTGCTCTTGACGACATTCATGCCGCGAGCGCGCTCGAAATAGGTGGGCAGCCAGGTCAGAAACAGATAGACGGTATATCCGGCGCAGCCCTGAGTCAGTGCCAGGCCCCACATTGTCTTTTCGGCGAGCAGCTTTTCCAGCCCGCCAGAAGCGCGTTTCTTCGCGGCGGCAGAATCAGTGGCAACCGCCGGCGTGGCCGAATCGTTGATCAGCACGCGTTCTTCCGCCGAAATCCATTTTGCCTGTGCAGGAGTGCGGTACAAGATCCACCAGAACACGCCTAGGCATATGCCCACTGCGCCAGTGACCAGGAACGAGCCGCGCCACCCGACTTGCGCGATCAACCAACCCACGAAGATGCCGCCAAGAGCCGGGCCCGCATAGGAGCCGGCGTTCAGGATCGCGGCGGCGAGTCCACGTTCGGTCTTGGGCGCCCATTCGCGGATGATCCTGCTGCCCGAAGGGTAAGACGCCGCTTCGCCAATACCCAGGAGAAGTCGGGATCCCAAAAGCAAGAAGAAGCTCGAGGCGAGGCCAGTCAAAACGCCCCCCACTGACCAAACGATGAGCGCCAGTGCCGTAACCTTTCGGGCGCCGAAGCGATCGACGACCAAGCCGGCCGGAATCAGGCAGAACAGATACGTCCACAGGAACGAAGAGAACATGTATCCCAATTGAATCGGGGAAAGTTGGAAGGTGGACGCAATGGAGCTTGCGGCAACCGACAGGTTGGTCCTGTCGACGTAATTCACCGCGTTCATAAGGAACATGGCGAAATACACTAGATAACGGCGATTTGTGCACATATCGTCTCCTGATTCTCGTTGGCCGCCGTGGAGGCGGCGTTTGTTTGAGACAATGGTGCGCAACTGGCGAGGAAAATGCCAACTCATAGTCGTCAGGATGTACATGAATCGAGTGCATGTGTTTTTTGACCTACATGGAAGATGTTTCCAGGCGTCGCTGGGCACAACAATTCACAATGTCTCAGAGCCACCTCTTTCAAGGTGATCAAACGACACGCCCAGCCTTGAGAACACGCAGGGTAGAGACATGTTCCAGCGCTTTGCGCATGTGGTATGTGGTGCCCGGCCCTCGCGGCGGCACGGATAGAAGGTAGCCCAGGCTGCGGCCCGGCAAGGACCAACCCCCACCTCGGCTTCGTGCCGCGTCAGTCCGCAAACGAAATCAAATAGCTTGCAAGGGGGAGCGTATCGCGCCAGACCTACCTACGCTGAAATCCAATGTTAGAGGGGGTTGACACTCGGGGGCGACCCCTTACCCTACTCGATCGCGATGCCTGGCGGCATGCACGCACGCGCGCGGCGGCGCCAGGCCGCCGCGCCGCGGATCATCGCGCCGCGTTGGCTTCCGCCACCGCTACCGCGGTCATGTTGACGATGCGGCGGGTGGTAGCTTGCGGGTTGAGGATGTGCACCGGCTTGGCCGCGCCCAGCAGGATCGGGCCAATGGTGACGCCTTGCCCGCCCGTGATCTTGAGCAGGTTGAAGGCGATATTGGCCGCGTCCAGCGTCGGCATGACCAGCAGGTTGGCGCTGCCGGCCAGCTTGGTGCCCGGCAGGAAGTGACGGCGCACGTCCTCGACCAGGGCGGCGTCGCCCTGCATCTCGCCTTCCACTTCCAGGTGCGGTGCCTCGCGGGCCAGGATCTCCTGGGCCACACGCATCTTCTTGGCCGACGGGCGGTTCGACGAGCCGAACATCGAGTGCGACATCAGCGCCACCTTCGGGTGCTGGCCGAAACGCGCGATTTCCTCGGCGGCCAGCTGCGTGATGGCGGCAAGTTCCTCAGCAGTGGGATCGTCGTTGACGAAGGTGTCGGTGATGAACAGCGTGTACTTCTCGAGCATCAGCGCGTTCATCGCGGCGAA
>NZ_JBIUHC010000260.1:0-8487 GCF_044627735.1 Cupriavidus sp. CuC1
GCGGAACGCACGGTGGACCATGTCGAACCGGCGGTTGACCTGCATCGCTACCGACCCAATGCAGCCGTTGCCGACCCTTCTGCGACGTTAGATCCAGCTAGCCTGGATGGCTGTAACGCCCGATAAACCGTCTTTCGTCCCCCGAGGAGCGGAGGGCCGGTTCCGGACCCTTCGCGGTCATCCCCAAGACTGAGCGGGGCGACCGAGGCGGCGAATGAGCGACCGTCGTGCCTCGCCGGATTTCTCCACCCCTCAAACTGGCACTGATTTCGCGGGAGCCTCGGTTCCTGGCCGCGCGCAAACTGGGCAGTAAAAAACCGACAGTAATCGACGGGCAAACATTCGCGGCATTCTCAATAGTCCGTCGACCTGCGCACTACGCGACACACCTTCTATGCACCAGGCACAAAAGTGCTCACAGTTGTTCGTTAGCAGCCTGTACCGATTCTCGCCAATACGTGAGCGCGCTCGCCTTACTACATCTGCGCCCTGGAACCGGACTGCCGGATCATGTATTACCGATATCGAATGCCCGTTGGCAAACGACAGTATCGAGACCTCTTCAATAGGGCCGGCGGAGAAGACGTGGGAGAATCCGCCGTAGTGAACCACTTTTCCACGACCCACGTAGATCCCGTGATGGGTATAGCCGAAGCGGGCAGTAATGAGGTGCGATCCCACGAGAATATCGCCAAGGCGATCGCCCTTCCCAAAGGCGCTATACATGGTGTGATCCAAGGGTGTTCGAAGGGGGAGCCAGGGTCGGCAGTGGCGCGCCGACCCGGACATTTGCACGGGGGCTAGCCGCAATTACTTGCCGATCGTGTAGCGCGTAAGCGCGCAAACATTCACGTTCCAGCGATTCAGGGTAAGGCCGCTCTCCATCACCGTACGCAGGTCATACCGGCAGTGACCGCTCCCATCGTCAGGGTCGATCACGATCGAATGGCCCGGGCGAATCATTTCCGTGTCCAGAAGATCGGGACCAAAGATACGGTCATCGACGTTTTTCGCGTAGAAGGCAACGATGTACTGGCCGGTGGCGTTGCGCAATTCAAATTCATAGGGGCTTGCATTGGCGACGCCAGTAGCAAACGTGGTTGCTGTGGCGGTGAGCACGGCGAACGCGGTAATTGCAGCTTTCATGACTATCTCCAGTCCGTTTAAGGGGGCATCGATTTCTCGATGACTGAAGTCTGGTCGATGAAGGCTTTTGCCAAAACCCAGAAGCCGGGGGGGCAAGAACCCTGATTTCGTGTGTCGGTCAGCAGCCCTCGGATTGCGGGGTAAGCTCGCCCTGACAGTAGACACATGAATCTGGAGAATGCCCCCTTGAAGAAAAACGATGCCACGATGAGGAAGAACAGGTTCAGCGAGAGTGAGGTCGTGGCGATCTTGAATGAAAGGGATCAGGACTGGCGGTGGCGGAGGTATGCCACAAGCACGGAATCGGCGTGGCGAACTACTACGCGTGGAAGTGCGAGTGCGCAGGTGCTACGGTCAGCGACCTGACGCGCATGCAAGCTTTGGAAGCCGAAAATGCCAGTCTCAAGCGGATGTATGCCGACTTGGCTCTGGAAAACGCGGCCATGAAGGATGTGCTGTTGCCGAAGTGGGGACGCCGTCCATGAAACGGCAAGTGGCCCGGATCCGTCCGCAAATCGGTGAGGGGAGCCCAGATGCGGCAGAGTTCTTCGCAGGCGATGCCTGGGTGCCAAACGGCTCACCAGCAAAGTGCAGGACAGGCCGTAGGGCCTCATCCTGATAGCCGTAGTGCTGCACTAAACAAGCAACAACGGCCCGAACTAACGTACTCCTTGGGGTCGCAGGCGCCGCCATCCGAGATAGTTGGGGGCAGCGGCGCCCTATGGCGTAATTGCGATACGCGAAAGGTGAGGCCAATTAGGGGCCAGGAGGGGGCGAACCATCCTTATTGCCGGACGGCTCGGCGTAAGCCGTCTGGGCTGAGACGAGCGTTAGGGTGGGGAGTACAACCTCGCCAGCGAGGGCGGCGATCAGGGTGAGTGCAAATGTGAGTTTCTTAATTGCCTTTTCTCCTGGTGAGTGATAACGACCGCTATAGTTATGGCCAATATCAGAATCGTGCATGTTGGTCGCATGAAAGCCGATAACGTCCTCGCTCGACGCATTGGCGCAACCCGAAGCTGTATGGGCTTGCATGCGGAACCCCGTTGTCGAGGATTGCGCCGGCGGCAGCGGAGTGGCAGAGGCGTCCCCCCTTTTGGAGGGGTCCGGCCTCCGCTTTGTAAGGGAGCAAATCGGGGCGGCCGAGCCTTATGATTAAGTAACAAAGGGGATCGACATGACCGCCAAAGGCTTTGAGCGTGTTTTGCTGGTCGAGGATGAAGGATTGACCAGGGCGGCGATGCGGCGACTAATCCTCGCAGGCCAGCCAGAGATGACGATCGATGAGGCGAGCAGCTTCACAGAGGCGACTGGAAGACTCGATAGCGCGCCCTATGATCTCGTTTTCCTGGACTACAGGCTGGGCGGCGAGGGGAACGGACTTGATGTTCTTCGCTGGATCGCTGAAAAGGGACTCGAAATGCAAACAGTGATGCTTTCGGCACAAGATGACCGGGCAACTGTACTCGAATGCATCAAGGAAGGCGCTTGCGGCTTCATTTCAAAGGCAAGTGAAGGAGGGGGAGAGGTGTTTCGGGAGGCCATAGACACCATCCTGAGTGGCCGGGTTTACCTCCCGAGCAACGTGCTGGGAAAAGGGGGGCAAAGCCCGCCTGCCGTCACGCCCCCCCGAGGGGTACCGATTGAAACACTTAACTTGCCGCCGCGGTTGGCACAAGCCCTTCGATACCTTCTGCAAGGGATGTCCAACAAGGCCATCGCTCGCAAGATGGACATAAGTGAGAATACGGCCAAGGAATATGCGGGCGATCTGCTGGTTCGATTCAATGTGACACGCCGTACCTTCCTTATTGTGGAGCTCGCGCGGCGCGGTATCGAAATTCCGGCCGAGCGATAGTATGACGCACAGTTACTGTTGCTGCATGGCACGTGCAATCGCATTGCGCAGAAGCCATGGGTTTACCGGTTTCATTAAAAGGCGACCGCAAGTGACTTCGGGATGCGATGGCGGCACTGACTCGCCGGTGACAACTAGGTAAGGCAAGCTGGCTCCTGTCCGGCGTCCAATTAATGTCAAGGCATCGCGGTAAGTACACTGTCCGGGCAACCGGTAGTCGAGAATTACCAGATCGGGAGGCCTCTCTATTTCAATTAGCATCCCGTCGAGTTCACCTAAATCGGAGGCGCCTTCGACCAGCATCCCCCATTGCTCCAATAGCGCGATCATGGAAGCACGCGCAAGGGGATCGTCCTCGACCAGAAGTACAAAGCGATTCTGTATTTGAATCTCGTCAGCGGTTTCCCCTGGCGGTTGATTGAGTTGCCTTTCGATTCCGTCCAGCGAAGGCCGCGGCAGATCTATTGAGAACCGAGATCCGATGCCAAGTCGCGATCTTACTTCAATGCGGTGCTCCTTCAGAATGGAGATGGCAGCGTTAACGATGGAAAGACCGAGCCCAAGCCCATTATCCCGTGAGCGTTCGTCGTTGCTTACCTGGTAAAAGGGGCGAAAAATATCGCGCAAGAGTTGTGGCGGGATCCCTATGCCATTATCGACAATATCAACGCGGACCCGCGTATTGAGCCGCACGATTCCCACAAGTACGGTCGGCGGTGTAGCGAGCCGGTCCGCGTGATACTTGATCGCATTCGCGACAAGGTTGGTCAGGACACGATGCAGCCAGTGCGCGTCGCTGATTACATGTACAGCAATCGACGGAGTGCGGAGGCGAACCGTTACACCTTGCGATCTTGCGAGTTCACCAACCTGGTCGATCACGTCCTTGAGGATTGACGTCAACTCAAGCTGGTGGTATTCGGGCACGACGCCTCCCGCCTCCAGTCTTGACAATTCGAGGATACTATTAAATAGCCTTGCCATGACATTGGCTGCGTCGCTTGCCTGTGCAATAAGTCTTTGAACCTCGGGAAAGTTGCCGCGTTGAAAGGCCTCCTGTCCGGCATGCAAGAAAAGATTTAGCGCATGCATGGGTTGCCGCAGATCATGTGTTGCAGTAGCCAAAAACATAGACTTCGCCTGATTCTGGCGTTCCGCCTCCTCGCGTTGGCGGGCCTGGATTGCCAGCAAAGCTTCTGTCGTCGCTGCCCTAGCCTTCTGCGTCTCCTCGAGGATCTGCTGTTTGTTTTCGAGATCGGTGTTCGCGAGCGCCAGCCTTTCGTTCGCATCGCGCATGGCCAGTTCAGCCAGAAATCGGTCCCTGCAGTGGCGCTCGGCATGCACATTGACTGCCAGCCCGGTCAAAATCACAATCACGAGAAAAAACATCCCATACACGAAATTCTCCGGAGCAAGGGGGTGAAATACCGCTTGCATGAAAAAGACGGTGGCGACAAGGATGCATGACGTAGCAAGAGTAGCTTTTGCTTTCAGATTAAAGAATCCAAATTGAAAGAACTCTACTAGGTACAAACCGGAAAAATAGTGCGTAAATGCATGAGTCGGGGGAGAAAACGCAACCTGTCCGACAAGCAGCGTGCCGGCTGCCAAAACCCCGCAAAGAATGCTTAGTTGCGCGAGGCTGTCTCTTCGTATCCTCGAGCAGAGATAAACAAGTGCCCCAAGTACGGCCGTCCCTGCAAATCTAAGGAGCAAAATTTGCGGTAGAACGTGGCGAAAAGCCTCATTGTTGGCGCCGTTGTAGAGGTCCCACCCCAAAAAAACGCTCCAAGTCAGACACGCCAGAATCGATGCCGCAAGCCTGGAACCGGCAAAGCGCCGTCCATGATCTCCAATGTATGCAGACTCTATCGTCTGATCGGTGAATTGGCGAGGTGGCGTGAATATCTCTACCAAGTTCGTTGCAATCTGGCGAACCGCGCTCGCCTTGTGGCCTGCTTCATTGGCATGTGTCGAAAGCGGTCCATTGGCGGTTTCCATAGTTTCCCTCCCGAAGCACGCCTGCTGAATGTACTCTTTGCGGCTCTGTATGGTCCCGCAAGTCTTGCTGCGTTACTCCTATGCGTGCTGCAAATAGGTTAGGCGCAGATAGTCCCTTCCCGCAAAGTCGGGAGGGAAGGTGCACTAGAGGCCATCTTCGGATATTCCTGACTACCAGCTCCAATGGCCGAAGTTCGAATGGAAGTGGCTGGACGATCGCGTCAACTCGGGTGGCAGCTCATCAACCAACTCGGTCATCGGATCAACGAGCCGTGAGTGGCAGCAACTGGCCGTAAGCGGCCGCTACGAGCGGTTCTTCTTTCTTCTATTTCCTGACCGACGTCATCGCGGTAAGCCATGGTGCATTCCGGCTCGAGCAGATGGGCGCGAGGGCCCAATCCACGCACCTCAATGGCATGGCAATGGCGGCGCTTGCCGAGTCGGAACGATTTTTGGAGTCGACACCATTCATGGCCGGCGACGAATTTTCTCTTGCTGACATTTCGGCATTCACCATCGCCAGTGCTTTTCGCGAGGATCTTCAGTGGGCAAGTCATCCTGCCCTTACGCGTTGGTTTGAGGCCGTCTCGATGCGACCTGCCGTCATCAACGGTCTCAAGGCCTTTGCCTAGGAGCCACGGCCCCTGACTTCAGGTCGGGTAATCTGCACTTTGTCTTCGCGCGAGCTTCTCTTCTTGACTTCCATTTAGATGGTGACTACCATCTATTTAAGATGGTTAGCGACCACACACAACAGGAGCGGCGAGATGAGAAAGACGAAGGGCGAGACGGCGGAAACACGTAGACGCATTGTCGAGGTCGCCGCTCGGGAATTCCGGCTGAACGGCATCCAGGCGACGGGGCTGAACGATGTGATGTCTCCGTTGAACCTTACGCAGGGCGGCTTCTATCGGCATTTCGCCTCGAAGGACCAGTTGGTTGCAGAAGCGTGTTCTCAGGCGATGACTGAAGTGATCGAGGGGCTGACAACGGCCTCTTGCAACAGTCAGGCTGCCAGCGGTTTTGCCGCCATGGTCGAAGCCTATGTGTCTCAGGCCCACCGCGACACACGGACAGGCGGATGCCCTCTGGCGGCAATGGGAAGCGAGCTCGCCAGGGCCGATAAACAAACGCGCGCGGCGGCCGCGCAAAGTTTTGACGATCTGGTTGACGTACTGGCGAAACATATGGCGGACAAGCCGTCGCAGGAAGTCAGGTCGTCTGCCGTGTTCGCGTTAGCGGCCATGATTGGGGCCGTCACGATGTCAAGAGTCGTTGAAGATTCCGACGCTTCAACGGCGATTCTGGAGGATGTGAAGCAGCACCTCGGGGCGATGTAAACCTGTCGGACACATTCACAGATTGGAGCAATTCATGGAACAGCGTAAATATCTCATCACTGGCGCCACGGGTAAGACCGGTGTCCACACCATCCGATTCCTGCTGAAGGCAGGGCACGCGGTTCGCGCCTTCGTACACCAGGAAGATGAGCGCAGCGCAGCCCTCCGCGAAGAAGGGGCAGAGATTTTCGTCGGCGACCTCCTCGAGCACGACGACGTGATTCGTGCCATGGACGGCGTGGACGGCGCGTACCTGTGCTATCCGGTTCGTCCCGGCTACATCCAGGCCACCTCGTACTTCGCTGATGCCGCACGGCGTGCCGGCGTTGAGGTCGTGGTCGAGATGTCGCAAATCTCGGCACGAGAAGATTCCAAGAGCCATGCCGCGCGCGATCACTGGATTGCTGAGCGCGTTCTCGACTGGTCCGACGTTCCGACCGTCCATATTCGCCCGACCTACTTCTCCGAATGGCTGACATTTCCGTGGGTGCTTGACCCCCTGGTGCAGGAAGGCAAGATCACGCTGCCCTACGGGGAAGGGCGTCATGCGCCGATCGCAGCCGAGGACCAGGCGCGTCTGATCGCCAGCATTCTCGCGGAACCCGCAGGCCATATTGGCAAGACTTACTCCCTCTTCGGCCCCGTCGAGCTGAGTCAGCAGGAGATCGCGAGCGAGATCAGCAAGGTGCTAGGACGCGAGATCACCTATGTGCCCTCGACCCTTGAGCAATATCGCGAACATCTGCAGAAGTACAACCTGCCTGAGTTTGTGATCCAGCATTTCCTTGAAACCGCCATCGACTATCAGAACGGAATCTTCTCCGGTACGGATGGCGTTATCGAAGAAATCACGGGCCACGCGCCGCAGACTGTGGCTGCGTTTGTACAGGCCAATCGTCAAGTGTTCCAGGCGTAATTTCGTCAGGAACCCGCCGCCCACACAGTCGGATGATCGTGCGGGCGGGCGGGGGACGTAGGTTCATGAAACTCAGTGGCAACACGACATTCAATACGAGCGGTACGTCTGGCATTGGCTTCGAACCGCCGTTCAGGAGAACGAAGTGAGCATCCCTGTCACTATCGGTGGCTTCATCGCGCCCGATTCGGAATTGTCTCGAAAGGCCGCATCACTCGTCGAGAGCGTGCACTCGAAAGCGATGCTGAACCACGTCCACCGGACCTGGTGGTTCGCCGAGTTCCTTGGGCAGAGGCGGCAATTGCAGTACGACCGGGAGGTCGTTTACCTTGCATCCGTCCTTCACGATCTTGGCTTGACCCATGAGTTCGTTGCCGATCAGCGTTTCGAAGTCGATGGCGCCAATGCTGCCAGCAAATTCTTGCGCGGACATGGCTACCCGGCATCCAAAACCGATCTGGTCTGGGAAGCGATCGCGCTGCATTCCAGCGGTGGCATCGCCGAGCTTATGGCGCCGGAAATTGCCCTGGTCTTCATGGGCGCCCATGTTGACGTGCTCGGATTGCGTTATGACGAGGTGACGCCTTCCTTCGTCGATGACGTTGTTCAAGCGTATCCGAGACTCGGATTCAAAGCGGCATTCCAGGAAGCCCTGGCCGAAGTCGCCAGGAAGAAACCACATACCGCGATCGGCACGGGACTGGCCGACATCGGGCACCGCCACGTACACGGATTCTGCATTCCGGACGTCTGCGACCTGATCAATGGCACCCCGTTTAAAAGTTGATACAGCCATGTTGCCGTATCGGTGGCCCTGCATCAATGAATGACTTTGGTGGCATATCATTCAACGCCATTACGACCGCATTTTCGCGAGTCCGCGCGCTTGAAAGGAGTTGCCGGCTGCCGGTCTACGAGCACACACGTCCAAATCTGATAGCGCTCGAGCCGATGAGGTGCGACCAGACGCTCGAACGGCTTGTCGTCGGCTGAATCGGCCAAGGCCACCAAACGGGAGGCGCCCGCCTTCCGTCAGAGAGCCGAGCTGATCATCGTTCGTGCTTGGCGATGAAGGCCTCAACAGTGTCGTGCAATAGGCCGGGCTTTTCCAGGAAGATGAAGTGACCACCGTCCAGGATGGCAAACTCAGCTGTTCCATAAAATCTGCTCAAAGTTGAGCATTGGATTTATCCGCACTTCGTTGACGCGGCTTGCGCCGCCCAACT
>NZ_JBIUHC010000261.1:0-8452 GCF_044627735.1 Cupriavidus sp. CuC1
GTGCGCTTGACGTTTCTGCTAGCGTGGTGGCGTAACGCACCCTTGACTCGCTTCGCGACAAACAGTGGCACATGGTCTTGAATGCGCGCCTCTGCAATGAAGTCCTGCAACGTTTCAACATAGATTTACGCATATCGGCTCCCCTCGGCGAAAAAAAGCGAACCGAAGTTCGCACAAGAAAATTCCGGGGCTGCGCGTGCGCGCTAGGAAATGCTATAGGGCAGGGCCAGCACCTTTGTCGTGGGCCAATTGCTTTGTGGCTTTCTTGGCCGTTTCGTCGGACGCGCCCGCGGGCGTCGAAAAGGCCGATTGCCATGCTGCTAGAACAGATTCGCTTCCAGTGGGCGCGTTCTTCGCGAGGTTTTCGAATAACTCCTGCGCATCGCGCTGACATTGCTGGAGGTGCGCTTGGGCGGCCGCCGAGAATTCACCTTGAATGCTCGACACGATTTCGGAGACCTGGCGGCTGTACGACGCCGCCTTTTCTGCTACGGGCTGCGTCAGGCGCGCAGGCAGGGCAACCCACTCTTGCTGGTTGTTGGCGGAAAGCGTCTTGCTCAGGATTCCCTGATTTTCGGCGAAGGTTGATTTGACTGCTTGCAAATTTAGCTCAGCCAGCTTTTCGATGCCTTCGAAGGCTATGGTCGCCAAACCAAGGAGCCTCTCCACGCCTGCTTTCTGCGCGGAGATGGATTGTTCGGGGATACCAGTGCTCATCACTGCTCCATAGGGTGAGACTGCGAGTGTTCGAGGGGAACTCTTAATCAGGACACGAATAATGCACCGTCCCGGTGAAAATCATTGCTGCGTTGCGGCAAAAATTCATTCTAGGGGCGATTGCTCGAAAGTCAACTGTTTCTCGCGCGGCACGCTTGCGCGCTCGTAATGAAGTCAAGTTTCCGGTTGCCCGGAGAGGGCGTAGCAGATGCCGCCCACGCATTGAACACAATCAACATGTCGTTTTGGTGACAGGTTAGTGCGCGAAGATGCGTCTTGTTACCTGCGCGGAATGCATATGTAAAAGGGGTTACGGGTTAAGCTTGGCGCCGCCCACTGCGTACGCACTTCTGCCGGCTGCCATTCCGTCCCTGGCGCTGAGCGCAGAGTGGACCGAGTAAAGGAGTTTGAAATGCAGGCACAGGCAGCCTTCCCAGCAACACCGGCGTTGCTAACGGCAACATGGCTCGCACTGGGCGCATACCCGTGAGCCCGCCCCCGAGCTGGCGTCGCGCCTGTTCCAGCGTTTCTTCAAACCACACGGCTGCCCTCGCCAGCCGTGTCAGCGCAGTGCGCCGGCAAGGTGTCGCCAGACTTGTCCAGATTTCGCGGGGCAGGATGGCGCGCAAATCGCTGGGTACTGCTCGCCGGAAGTAGAGCTGGCGCGTCGTCTTGCGGGTGGTGAGGTAGGGGTGTGCCATGCTGCCTCCGAGACAAAAATGTAGCAGTCTCATGTAGCAGCCGCAGCCTGGAAAGCCAGGGCTGGCGCGGGTTTGCCAGGCGAGTAGGAGATTTAGCCGACCCGTAAGCGTCTCAGGGGAACGCGTGAAAGGCGCCAAGCAAAAAGAGCAATGCGCTCAACGTGAAGAAGGAAGCGATGGTTGTGATCAGCAAGGTCACTGCGCTGAAATCTTCCTGCCCGTAGGCTTGGCCCAGGGTGGCGTAGATGCCCATCATGGGCATGGCCGCCATCAGCACGGCCGCCGCGCTAAGCGAGCGATCGATCTCGGGCAGCCCGAGCATCGGCAGCATCGTGATCGCCAGGAAAACGCACAACGGATGCAGCACCAGCTTGCCCACGACAATCGGCGCGATCCGCGAGCCGAGCCCACCCATGGGCAGTCCGACCAGCGTTCCGCCGATGACAAACAGGGAGAGCGCACTGCAGGCGGTTGCCAGCGTATCGACGGTGCGGGTGACCGGCGCGGGCAATGTCAAGCCAAGCACCGACACCGCGAGCCCCGCGAGCAAGCCGATGATCAGCGGGTTGTAGATCAGCCGGGCCAGCGATTTGCCCAACGCTTGCCACCGGCCGGCGCCGCCCTGTTTGCGCTCCGCCATGAAGAGCAGGAAGGGAATCACCAGCAGGTTTTCCACCGTCATGTTGAGCGCGAGCGAAACGCCCGCCACCGGCGCCAGCGTCAGCAGGAGGATGGGATAGCCGATGAACCCGCTGTTCGAACACGACATGCCCATCGCATAGAACGCGCTGGTGGCCGGATTCAGCCGGCTGACGCGCCGGCACCAGGCATAACCCAGGCCGATGACCGCCCACGATCCGATGCAATAGGCGAGCAGGTAGCTGACGTTGAGAATCTCGCCAACCTGGCGTTGCGACAGCGCGCGGAATAGCAGCGCCGGCAAAGCCAGGTTGATCACGAATTTCCCAAAGACGCGCATGTCGGCCTTGGCAAACAGCCCGGCGCGGGTCGTCGCGAATCCGATCAGGATGAGAATGTAGATCGGCGCGATGATCGCCAGGATATCGAGCATGCGAGTCTTGTCGGTATTTTTGTCGGTTTATCTGCCTGCCTGCTTATGTCCGGCTACGCGCCTCAGAATTTATGGCGCAGGCCGGCCATGAAGCCCAGCCGGGTCGTGTTGCCGAACATATTGCCGCTGTTGTTGAAGTTCGGCGAGCTGTTCAGCGGGATCCAGGCGCCGCTCAGGTGGGTGTAGTCCACTGCCACATAGACGTCGGTACGCTTGCTGAAGTTGTAGTCCAGCATGCCCGCGGTGGTCATGCGCTTGCCGCTCGCGCCGGCGTGCTTGAGCCAGTCGTACTGGAAGGTGCCGATAAAGCTGAAGGCCTCGGTGATGTTCACGCGCGTGCCGATATAACCCACGTTGTTGCGGTAGTCGGCCACATCCAGGCGGTTGTTGGTATAGCCCAGGTAATACTGCGCGCGCGTGGTCTTCCAGGTACCCCCCAGGCCCCACACGGTTTGCTTGCTGGCCTGCGCGGCCGGCACGGCGCCGAAGAAGGCGGAGGAGACATCGTGCGTGACCTGGTAGACCGCGCCAACCTCGATCGGCCCGGTGCTGTAGACCAGCGAGCCGGCGCTGGCGTTGCTGGCCTTGATGCTGCCCGCGACCTCGCCAAAGGTATAGGCCGCCGCCGCCTGCAGCCCGCCGAACGATTTGATGTACTTGATGGTGTTGTCGTAGCGCAGGCCGGTGTAGTTGCCGCCCTGGTAGCCGACGATGGAGTTGTTGGCAAAGGCCATGGCCTCGTACGAGGACAGGATTTCATGCGCGAGGGTGTACTGCCGGCCAAGGGCGAGCTTGCCGTAGGCGCCGTCCAGGCCAACCACGGCGGTGCGCCCGAACAAGCGGCCGCCTTGCTGGCTGGTGCCGGTATCGGGGGCGAAGCCGGATTCGAGGATGTAGAAGGCCTTCAGGTTGTTGCCGAGGTCTTCGGTGCCGCGCAGGCCCCAGCGGCTGCCGGTGAGTTCGCCATCGGTCATTTCCCACTTGCTGTTGCCGGCGGCGTTCGCGTGGGTGGTGTAGCGGATGGTGGTGTCGACGAGACCATACAGGGTGACGCTGGATTGCTGGGCGAATGCAGGCAGGGCGGCGCTCCCGAGAACGAGCAGGGCGGCGGCTTTCTTGTTCATGTCGATACTCCTCCAGATACTTTTCATGTGGATATCAATATTGATATTGATTTTTTTTAAAACACGGGCTTCGTAATTCGATTGGGCTTTTGTGTTTCGGCGCTTTCGGGGAAACGGGTCCCCTTGGGTGCGATCGCACCGACATCAGGTGAAAGAAGCGTGTCAGGGCCGTGATAGCGCCGATATCGCCAACAAGCGCATATCGGTGACGGGTGACGGGTGACGGGCGACGCCGGGAGAACCGGGCTTCAGAGAGCGCTGGTCCGCGGCGGACCGGCGCTCTTTGTGGTGCGCTCAGGCGGCTGCCCGGGCCACCTTTGCCTCGCCCATGGCCTCGGCGCGCAGCCGGTCGTAGTCCTGCTTGTCCATGGGAGCGGCGTCGGGCTCGCCGAGTTCGCTCATGCGGATGCGGTGGGTTTCCCGGGCACTCAGGGCCGCCAGGGCTGCAACGATCGTCACGGCGAAGGTGATCGCGCCGATCGTCAGCGGGATATTGGCCGATCCCGGAGGCGCCACGGTGGCGAACAGCGCGGGAAGCAAGGCGGTGACGGCGGTGCCGATATTCTGCGCGATAGCCATGGCCGACACGCGGGAGCGCGTCGGGAACAGCTCGGGGAAGAAGCTCGGGAAAATCGCGTTGTAGCCCTGGTAGACGATGCCCCACATCAGCAGCGATGCCACGATGGCAAGCGGCACGTTATGGATGCTGATGGCGTAGAGATAGAGGAAGGACAGCAACCCCGAGCTAAGCGCACCAACGACGATCGGCGGCTTGCGGCCGATCTTGTCGGACAGGTTGCCGACGATCGGAATGACCAGCACCGCGAGAATATTGCCTGCCACCGGAATCCACAGGTAAAGGCTCTTGTCGAAGCCGATGCCGTACGCCGGCTGCACCGCATAGGCCGCGCCGAAGATCGTGGCCACCACCGGGATCACGTTCATCAGGGCCATGCACACCACGCGGATCATGTCGCGCCAGCTGAACTTGAAGGCTTCGATGATGGGCGAACGCACCACTTCGCCAGCCTTGGCTTCCTTGGCAAACGCCGGCGTCTCGGAGACTTCACGGCGGATGATGAAGCCGGCCACCAGCACGAAGGCGCTCAGCAGGAAGGGAATGCGCCAGCCCCATGCATTGAACGCGTCCGACGGCATGTAGTACGCAAGCGGCAGGAAGACCGCGGCGGCCAGGATCTGGCCGGCCTGCACGCCCTGGAGCGTGAAGCTGGCGTAGTAGCCGCGGCGCCCGAACGGCGCGTGCTCCAGGATCATCGAGCTGGCGCCGGAGATCTCACCGGCGACCGCGAAGCCCTGGACCAGGCGAAGGATGACCAGGAGCACCGGGGCGAGCATGCCGACCTGGCTGTAGGTCGGCAGCAGGCCGACTGCCACGGTCGAGAAGCCCATCAGGAACATGCACAGCACCAGCACGTTCTTGCGCCCGTGGGTGTCGCCCCAGTGGCCCAGGAAGAGGGCGCCGATGGGCCGGGCGATATAGCCGACGCCGTAGGTTGCCAGCGAAGCAACGATGGCGACCTTGGGGTTGCCCGAGGGGAAGAAGATCTGGGGGAAGATCAGCGACGCCGCCGTCGCATAGATGAAGAAATCGTAGTACTCGAGTGCCGAGCCGATCCAGCCGCTCGCGGTCGCCTTCTTGGTTTGGCGCTTGCCGTGTAAGTCACGGTCATTGAGGGTAGTAGCCAATTTCGTCTCCAGTAATTGTTGCCTGGAAATTAAGCGATCCCCCGACAGCGGGCAAGGCAAATTCGCGCAATTTGCGCGCTATTCGCGCAGATTGCGCGATTCACGCCCAAAAGCCGGGTTTCTACCAGCGGGATGGCACCCCAATCCGTTGCAAAGAGCGACCGGATCCGGCGTCCGTTCAAGGGGCGCGGCAGCCTCACTGGGGTTGTCTGCTCCATCAGAAAGGTGACGTTGAGCACATGCGGCGAGCGTTGGTGCCCGTTCGCTCCCGTTCCCAACGTGGGGCACGTTACTCTGCTTCGGCTTCCAGGCTGGTTGCCAGCGCGTGTGGTCCTTGCGTCAGCTGCGCTTTGAGGAAATCGATGCAGGCCCGCATCTTGGCGGAGCCTGAGGCGCGCGCGGTGGTTACCGCCCATACGTCGGCCGGCTGGCCGTACGCGGGCAGCACGCGCACCAGTGCGCCGCTGCGGATGCTGCCGGCCACGTCCCATATCGAGGCCATGATGATGCCGTAGCCTTCGTGTGCCCATTGACGCACGATATCGCTGTGGTTGGAGGCCATGGGCCCGGTGATCTTGACGGTTTCCATGCCGTTGGGCCCGGCCATGCGCCATACCCCGAAGCGCTGGTCGCGGTCGCGAAAGGGCAGGCAGTCATGCTGCGCCAGTTCCGCGAGAGTCCGGGGCTGGCCGTGCCGGGCCAGGTAGGAGGGTGCGGCGCACAGGATGCGGCTGCCCGGGGCGATCTTGTGGGCAATCAGATGGGGTTCCTGGACTTCGCCCACGCGGATGTCGAGGTCGAAGTTCTCGGCGATCAGGTCGACGCGGCGGTCCAGCAGTTCCAGCCAGACCTCGAGCGCGGGATGGCGCTGGCGCAGCAGGGATAGCGCAGGGCCGAGGTGGTCGCGCCCCAGCCGCAGGCTGGTGCTGATGCGCAGCAGGCCGCGTGGCTCTGCGCTTGCGCCGCCAACCGCTTCCAGCATGCTTTCGACGTCATCCAGGATTTTCTGGGCCCACTGGAACGCCGCTTCGCCGTCGGCGGTAACGCTGACACGGCGCGTGGTGCGGTGGAACAATTTGACGCCGAGCATGGCCTCGAGCGTGGCGATGCGCTTGCTCACATGCGCGGCGGACAGGCCCATCTCGTTGGCGCCGGCGATAAAGCTGGCGCGCCGGGCCACGGTGCAGAACAGGCGCAGATCCCGCAGGAAGGGGTCATTATTCGCTGATGGGACATTGTGAGTTTCCATATCGCCTGATTATAGTATCGACGTATAACAGTACGCTGTGCTGCGTGGCCGTTGCCCAGACGGCAGGACACCGGGGGTTGCCCCGGCCCATTCATTGTTAGCGGCACAGCAACATGACAAAGCTCAACATCGGCATTGCCGGCGCCGGCCTGATAGGCCGCCGTCATATGGAACTGGTGCAGGCCAGCCCCACCTGCAAACTGATTGCCGTTGCCGACCCCGCGCCGGCGGCGGCTGGCGTGGCGCGCGCCGCGGGGGTGCCCTTGCATGCGTCGCTCGATGCGATGCTGGCGGCGCACCGGCTCGACGGCGTGATCCTCGCCACGCCCAACCACCTGCATGTGGAAGACGCACTGGCCTGCGTGCGGGCAGGCGTCGCGGCGCTGATTGAAAAGCCCGTGGCGCACAGCCTGGAGGAGGGCATGCGGCTGCGCAGCGCGGCCGAGGCGGCCAACGCTACGCTGCTGGTCGGACATCACCGCGCGCACAGCCCGCTGCTGGCCCGCGCGCGCGAGATCGTGCGCGAGGGCGTGCTGGGCACGCCCGTGGCGGTGGTTGGCACGGCGATGTTCTGCAAGCCGGATGACTACTTCGCGGCGGCCCCGTGGCGCCGCCAGCCTGGCGGCGGGCCGATCCTGATCAACATGATTCACGAGATCGGCAATCTGCGGGCCTTGTGCGGCGAGATCGTGGCGGTGCAGGCGATGGCGTCGCACGCCGCGCGGCAATTTCCGGTCGAGGACACGGTGGCGATCAACCTGCGCTTTGCCAATGGCGCGCTCGGCACGTTCATGCTGTCCGATAG
This sequence comes from Cupriavidus sp. CuC1, assembly GCF_044627735.1. Lineage (NCBI taxonomy): Bacteria > Pseudomonadati > Pseudomonadota > Betaproteobacteria > Burkholderiales > Burkholderiaceae > Cupriavidus > Cupriavidus sp. CuC1. Next base: position 7,376 of record NZ_JBIUHC010000261.1, read on the forward strand.
CGCGGCTTCGGCGCGCAGCTGGGAGCAGACCTCGCGGGAGAACGCGGACTACGCCAGCTATCCGGACGAGGATTGCTATGTGATCGCCGGCACGCGCGGCTCGCTCGCGGTGCCGACCATGCGGCTCAAGACCTATGCACGCGACCAGGACCGCTCGTGGTTCAAGCCCTTCCAGGCCAGCGTGGTCGAGCTCACGCGCGAGGATCCGCTCGCGCGCCAGCTCGCGCATTTCTGCGATGTGATTCGCGGCGTTGCCGCGCCGCTTGTCACCGTGCATGACGGGTTGCAGAATCTGCGCGTGACCGAAGCCATCGCCGAAGCTGCGCGCAGCGGGCGCATCGTCGAGGTGGTGGACGCCTGAGCCGAGCGTCTTTCAAGCCGGCGGCAACCGGCCGGCGGCAATCAACCAGACCGATCAGAGGAATCTCCATGAAATCCGTACTCGTCCTGAACGGGCCCAACCTGAACCTGCTGGGCACGCGCGAGCCGCAGATCTACGGCTCGACCACGCTCGCCGATGTCGAGGCCAGCCTGCGGCAGCAGGCCGGCCAGCTGGGTTTGTCCCTGGCCTGCTTCCAGAGCAACCATGAGGGCGCCATCGTCGATCGCATCCACGCGGCGCGCACTGAAGGCGTCAGCTTCATCCTGATCAATCCAGGCGCCTTCACCCACACCAGCGTGGCGATCCGCGACGCCTTTGCCGGCGTCGCCATCCCCTTCGTCGAGGTGCATATCTCCAACGTCCACAAGCGCGAGGCGTTTCGCCACCACTCCTACCTGTCGGATATCGCGGAGGCGGTGATGGCGGGGTTCGGCACCCAGGGGTACGGGCTGGCGTTACAGTTCATCGCAGCAAAACTGGCGGCCACGCCGGCCAGATAGCGTGGTGACAGACAGCAAAACAGCCAGGCTTGCACCTGGCTCAGATTGCTGACAAACCTGATGCACAAGCCGAAGCCGCCGAACAGGCCAAAACCGCGCGCCATGACGACGGCAGTCGCTCCCTCTCCCCTCAGGGCTTGGGTGTGCCCACATTTTTTGAACAACTAGCTGTTCTCCCTACACCCATCTCCACCG
>NZ_JBIUHC010000262.1:0-8449 GCF_044627735.1 Cupriavidus sp. CuC1
CGGTGGGCGCGGTTTCGGCATGGTGCACCTCCTGTTTACTCAAGATAGGCACTGTCCGAAAAAGCGGGTCATCTCCAAGTCATGAAATCAATCTCAAAGGTATGCCTCGCCAGCGTGGTTGGATTGTTCGCTGCCGTGTGCGATGCCACTAGTCTTGCGGATGCAGCCACACGTGCCGCATCAGATAGCGTTACGCCCATGAACGGCCCACCCGGAACGCCGGGGCGTCCCGACTCGGGCAGCATATCGTCGGCTGCCGAATTAGCCACGAAGCACAGCGACAACGCGATCACCATGAAGGTTAAAGCTGAACTCCTCGCCGCAAAGGGGCTCAGACCTGCCGGAATTCGAGTGAGAACTGAAAATGGTGTAGTGCATCTCGATGGCAAAGTTCAAAGCGATTCGGAGAAGCTGACAGCCTTGAACGCGGTCCGCGCCGTGGAGGGTGTGCAATCCGTGGTGGACGGACTGCAGGTCGTCGGCAAATAGTCGCGCTGGCACGAGGGGTCCCTGACCACTTTTGACAAGAAAAGCGCCCCGCCGATGCCTGGTGGGGATCGACGGGGCGAAGGGGGACAGGTCCGGCCTGTGGTTTGTTCAGACAACGCAGATGTGCGCTCTTGGACACGCGTCCCGGGCGTCACGATTTTGGTAATCAGTTGTCGGGGCCAGTTTTGAAGAGGATATGACCATCGCTACCGTGCACCAGCAATTCCACTTTCTCGCGCTGGGCGAGTGCGCTCCCAGCTTGGATCGCGTCTTCCTGGGTTTCATAGTGGGATCGTGCACGCAATGCCCCCTCCTGTTTGACGTCCCAGCCTTTGCCATGAGGTATGACGTGGAAATTTCCCTTGTGTGTCATGGCGATCGCTAAAAAACAACTTCTGTCACGCCGCCAACGGGAGTGGCTGCCGGATATACCGCCGCAGGCCGCCAGGTTCGTCGATGATCAGGTCTACTCCGTTGCGGGCCGCAATGGCGCTTCCGACACTTAATGCTTCGCCTGCTTCTTCAAATTCCAGGATCGCAGTGGTCGCGCCGCATGTTTTCAAGACCCAACCGGCGCGCGCTGCACAAACCATAATATCTCGTCGCATCTCAGCTTTCTCTTGAGGGAGATGTCTAAAGCGTAGGAGAGGCGCGTAAAAGATGCCGTCGGGCACTGTCCTACTTAGAGCCTACTTAGAGCCCGTTTCATGAAGTCTCCTCCAGTGGGTGCCAGCAAATGAAGCAGCAAGCCAGTTTGAGAGCTTCGTGAATGTCGGCGGGACGTGCGAGGCGCACGCGCAAGCGTCGGAATGCATGAAGCCAGGCCATGGATTCGCTGTGGACTTTGCCAAGCCCGCTGCAGCGGGGCTGGCCACGCCGAGCGATCGAAGTCGAGATGCGGGCGGCATGCTTCGGCCGTGTCAAGGAAGCTGCTATGCAAGGCGCTATCGCTCCGGGCAGCTCAGATGGTCCGGCTTAGCGAGAGGACATCGCGGTAGCGGCATGACACGTAGAACTCTGGCGCTAATTCTCGTTTCCATGCGGGCGTTTTGCCGCTGGTAGGCTTCCATTGGGTCACCGCACTACCTATCCTGATGAGTAGGGTCGATCTTAGTCACATCGGTCAGTCAAAAGGATCAGCGTTAATGGAGGCCATGAGGCTAAATGCGCACTCTGGCCTCAGCTCTCGCAGCTACCCAGGAGAGGATATGAAAGGGCTCGGCTTGCTAATCGCGACGTCGATGGCAATGATATTGCCGTCTGCCGGCGCTGCGGGGTGTCAATATGACATGCAATGCAAAGGCGAGAGGATCTGCCAGCGAGGCATGTGTGTCGGACCCGAAGCGGAAGACAAGGACATCGACAAAGCCCCGCCTCCTGCAGTGAGGAGTCTTCCTCCCACCACGGGGCCGCGCTATTGCTGCACGGTGGCGGGCAAACTGAGGCTGAACCGAAGCTCACGCTCGGAGGGCGACATCATCAACCTTGGGGATGCTTGCCAAGGCTCGACCGCTTCCGGCAAGCCCGTTCCAGGCACGGCATGCAACTGACGTGCCGGGGAAAGAGTCCTCTGGCGCGCCTGCATTGTGCCGGTGAGAGACGCCCCCTCGCGGTCCAGGGTGTTATTTTTTTAAGGGTGCATCCGACAGCATGCGAATGCGCATCACATGGGTCATGAAAAAGCCGCCCCAAGGTGGCCGTGACAATCCTGAAGATATCCGGGGCAACCTACCCTCGACTCGCTTACCCGAATGCCAGGCACTCCCCAGGGTGCCTGGCCATGCATCGCTACTGTGTTGCCGGCCGGCGTTATTGACCAGAATATCGAGGCTCCTATTAGTTGCCGCGGCGGTCGAAGAGAGCAATGCTTTTCTGAAGGCGAGGCATGCAGCATGCACGTGACTACGCCGAGAAGCTGATTGACTAAGGCCGGGCGAACCCAGACGCTCGCTGATCCCCCCATCCAATCATCGTCAGCCGGGCCGAAAGACATGTCGATGGAATGACAGCGGTATCCAAGCGCTCCATTCTCCGGCCCTGGCGGCACCGCTTTATTTTAGAATAATCCCCTACCGCTTCGACTGTCATGGTCAGATCTTGCTGGCCAGCTAACTGCTCGTATGTGATGCAACACACAGAAGTTATCGTACGACCAGTCCCACCAGCTCGCGAGCTTTTTTGTCTCGATGGCGATATCCCGGGCTTTGTACTTGAAGTCCATATGTGCCTCCCCGATTCTCGGAGGACCGTAGCACGCCGCATGGGATGCAGCGATGTTGTGCAAGATTACCTCGCGGTCCAACTAGGCCGGCGTAGCTCGGCCGGGTAGGGCCGCATGAAGCTCCGCGCCCGCTCTGGATCCCGGCAGGTCAGCCAGTCATTCAATTCCGCTCGGCAAGGCGCCCAGCTGCGCAGTCCACGATCGGGCAAGCTGTGGTGCTGCTAGAGGTGCAGCAGCGGGCAGGCTACAAGGTCCGGCTTGGGGCCAGTCACTGCCTGCCGGTGAGCGCGCCGCGGAGCAAGGCAAACGTTTCTGCGTGTGGCCTATCCGAAGACCCCCCGGAACTCCTTCGTTTCCAGGGAAGTCAAGGGAACGCCGCGCGCAGCCGCAATGTGGGCGGCCACGATGCGGGTGCCTTCTGAAGCTCTGTAGGAGACATTGATGAAACTAGTCCGAGAGATTTGCCTTGGAACTGTCGCATTGGTTGCCGCTCTGGGCGCTCTGGGCAATGCTGGTGCCTGGGGGGATGTGAACAGAGTGCTGTCAACGGATGGCGCGCCGCCGATCAGCCGCCCACAGGAAGCCCCGGTGCCGCCTGAAATACCAAGCGACAGGGCAAGACTAACCGACAGCGCGATCACGATGAAGGTGAGAGCGCAGCTTCTTGCCGCCGGGCTTCGATCGACCCGGATTCGGGTGAGTACCAAAAACGGCATTGTGCACCTCGACGGCAAGGTGCCAAGCGACTCAGAAAAGCTGACGGCCTTGAACGCCGTCCGTGCAGTGGAGGGCGTGCAATCTGTGGTGGACGGTCTGGAGGTCGAGAAATAGCCCTCGCTGGCATCAGGGCACACCCTTCTCAAGAAAAGCGTCCCGCCGACGCAGGGATGGGACGACGGGGCGAAATCGGAGGCAGGATCATGCGGACCTGCCCACGAGGGGGAGGCTGCTACAGGACTTCGGTCACGCCGCTAACTCCTAAGCCGGACGAGTGAACCGCAGCATGCCGTACGGTTCCTCGATGACGAGATTCACGTCGTAGCACTTCCAGGGCGCTGGCGTAGTCGCCATCGAAGTTCTTTCTTGCCATGTCTGCTGCTGTCAGGAAAGCAAAACCCCGGACTGGGCCGGGGTTCAGGGGAATCGCTGGAGGTGCCTCCCGGACTGATATCAGCTCCGCTTCGCTGGCGTTAGGGCACGGGCCTGCTCTTTGCGACAGGATTCAGTCTACAGGGCTTCGGCCAGTTCCAGAAGATCAGGCTGTGCTTTCGGGGCAGGGGCATCTATACGCTCGGCTTGAACAGATCCGCACACCGGTTCACTTGGGACCGCCAACCTCATGATCGCGATGACCTATCCATCCGAGCCAGACGAACGCAAATGCAAGGAGAACGCGCGCCGGATTATTGCCTGCGTTCGTCCGTAGAGAAAATGGCCCACGACGCCTATGACTGGGACGGCACTCTCTGAGAGGAGATGGATGTGGCATGTGCATACGAGTTGCCAAAGCGCGTATATCGCTCATTCCTTGATGAGAAAAGCAATGCAATGCCTGCGCAGGAATTCCGACCGAGATACTGGAGCAGATGTGGGGGCGCCCCGCATCGAGCGAATGAGGCCTGCTACCCGATTGTCACAACATTGAGCGCGCATGAGAACACCTGAAACCGTTGATATCAACGGCGCCGCAGATCTGATGAAGATCCACCCCAAGACCGTACTTGTTATGATCAATTCAGGCGCCCTGCCAGCGGCACGGATCAGACGAGCCTACGTCCTGATGACCAAGGATGTGCTCGACTACATCCAGCAGCAGATCATCCATCAGACAGCCGAAAGACTCGCCATAAAGGGCAGACGAATCCGCACGCCCGACAAGAGGCCAAGGAGGACAAGGCGCAGCCCGCCCAACCTGGAAAAGTACATGAAAATGCTGTGACAGCATTTCAATAGAGCTAGGTGATCAGAATCCCGCCTTGTGCGCGGGGTTTCGCTTTTCTGAGGTGGCAGCTCTCCGAGACACGCCGAACCTTGTCGCCGTCCACTTCGAAAACGGTCTTTCGCGCGTACTTCCCCGCAGCCATGTCTTTGACCGACCGCAGCAGCGCCGCCTCGAATTCCTTCTGTTCTTCGTCCATGACAGTGCGAGTAGAGTTGTGACGGTGCAACAGGCTTAAATGGCTAAGTCGTTAATCCATAAGGGATCAGGACGAAGCGCCTGAGTATATTTTTGCTATCTCAAGAGCACGCTAGCACTGTCGGCACCTAGCGCAATTCGGCTCGACTGACCTGGAACGTCGCTCTCTCCTTCATGCGCAGCGGACCAATGGGTATCACCTTGAGTCGATCAGGTGTTTTTTTGTGGGTTCAAATACAGCACTTATTAACAGAGCACCATCGGAAAGCTTTAGCGCCGCTCCACATGCGGCTGCCTGCAATCGGGAAACCAATCCATAACACCTTAGCCTACATCGGAGTGGGGAAAAGCCTCTGGTCAAGCCCCAGTAAAGCACCAGGAGGATCGGATGGACCACCCGTACTTCGCGTCGGACGGAGCACGAACGAGTCCTACGGTACAACCCTTGCTCGCGCCATACACCGTTCCTTCCAACGAGAGTCCGATTGAGGTCAACGAAGAGCCCAAGATCGCGGCGACAGGACCCTGGTTAGGTTCGGCGAACGTAGGGCGCCGCCGCCAACTCCGCTGCCTTGGCAGTGCCGGGAGCGGCTGGCTCCTCAGACTCGGCGAGTCCGACGGCCGAGGCCAACATCGCGGCGCCGGCGAACGCGGTCCGCCGAGATCCTTTGGCCGCTTGGCGTCGCCTAACTCCGACCATTCACTGGGCGGCCAAGTTCACAACCATGCCGTCGACGGCGAGCTTGTCCCTCAGTGCCTGCGCCTTGAGCGGATCGCCCCCAAAAATGACCACTTTGCCGGCGTCCAAGCGGCGGATCTGCTTGGCTAGTGCCTCTACGGACGTCGTCGGGTCCCGGAAAAATCGCCTATGGTGTCTAGCCAGATCGGATGTTCGATCAGCAGAGTCAGGTACTCGCGCGAGGGCCGCTCTAGCAGACCAAGCCGTGATCTCTGCCCGCGTGTGCTTATCTTGGCCCCAGGCCAAATCGCATCGAACATACGAAGACCCCAAGATGCAGCCACCGGGAGAATGCTGCAGCGCAAGAAATTGATGGCGGCAGTTTGCCGTATCCGACGATTCGCAGTCTGCGCTGGACGCCGCGACCCCGGGAGGCCATCGATAATGGCAAAGATCGCGGCACTGAGCCCCAGGGCGCCGGTGGTGTATGGTCTGCGAGGACATATCCGCCGGCCGGATTCCTGGGCGAGGCAAAGGGGCCGGCAACTTCCGTCCCTCCCCGTCGCCACGAGCAGGACGGGCAGATTTGTCCTGGCTGCTTCGAGGAAGCGGAACGGATTTAGGTTGGGCAACACACAAAAGGGTCGGGCCCGGCCAAATCAACATAGACCTTCTCCCGGGCATAAACTGGAAGGAGGCGGCGGCCGCAGTGTGTCCTGGCGCCCAGAGTTTCTGTTAGCCGCCGGGCAGACTCCCGAGCGTGGGGGGTGCCGGCTGCGCGGCGATTGCCGCGCCACGCCGAAGCTGCCTTCTCAAATGCCATGAGTTACATTCGCGCACCGTTCACCGACGATCAGGTCCAGAAGCTCAACGAGAACCAGGTTGGCCTCGGCGGCCCGGTTCTGCGCGCCTTCACCTGCAGGAACAGCGCCGATCATCGCCACGGAGTCGAAGGTGGCGCCCCTGGCATCCTGATTGCCACCAAGTACGGCTGGGTTTGCCCACACTGCAACTACAAAAGGGACTGGGCATTCGCAATCATGGCGACCCGGTTGACTCGCCCGCCGACCGCCATCCAATCCTTTGTCTATATGACGCCCTCAATCGAGAAGGCCAATATCCTCCTCGGTCAATATGAACGGCTTGCGGCAACCGAGCGCCCCGGCGCCGCCGTGATGGTCGCCTGCATCAAGAATCGCATCGAGGAAATGTCGCTCCCCGGATTCGGCACTCTCGAGCTCAGCGAGATCCCCACTGACGCGGTGGTGAGACGATCAGAAGGACGTAATTACCGGATCGTTTCGGGGCAATCACATCTCCAAGCCGCCCTGCGCCTGACCGGCCGCGCGCTGGTGACGGATGCTGTCACCCATGAGCAGTTACACGTCCATGACATCGACGGCAAACTGCTTGCCATTCCGTCCGACGCCCAGGCCGTGCTCGACTCGGAAACACTTAAGGTGATCGAACACGCCAAGGCCGACCCGCGCGCGAGACGCGCGTGAACTCGTTTCGCTGTACCGCACTGCTCTCACGTGATGCTGTAGCGGTTGTGTCCATCCACCAGGAGATCACCCCGCAACACCAGTGCATCACGGCACCCTTCCGAGAGTAAGCTGCGTTCTAGTGCCGCGTATTCGTCTTCTGTAAGTGGATCGATATAGGCAGGGAGGTCTTCGTTGATAATGATCGTCATAGGCCAGACAAGAAAGGTAGCACACTGCTGCCTTTTCGAGCGGTGTAGCGGCGCTGTGCCGGCTTGTTTCGGTGTGTCGGTGTTCTGCGCGCGACTGGGCGGCCCAAATCTCAGTGTGTTCTGCCGTCACGGGTATCGACGCGCGGCCGAGCGAATTGAAGGATAGGGCTACATTATCCATTGATTGGTGTAGACGTCGATATACCGCTCGAACGTGTTGTAATATTCGAAATTATGTACGATGCTGGAGTTACCATAGAAATGGAGAAAACAATGGCATCATACAAACGGCTGCTAGCCGAAAAGGAAAAACTCGAGGCTCAGCTCGTCGAAGTGCGAGCAACAGAAGTCGCTGGCGTTATCGAACAGATTCAAGCCCTGATGGCACAGTACGAGCTGAGTGCCGACGACATCGCTCCAAAGCGTCGCCGTGGCCGTCCCGCAGCGGGCGCGGTGGCTAAGGCTCCGGCAAAACCCAAGGCATCCCTGCCGCCAAAGTATCAAGACCCCAAGACGGGTGCAACTTGGACTGGCCGTGGCCGTGCACCGGCTTGGCTCGGTAAGAATCGCGACAAGTTCTTGATTCAGGAAGCGTGAGCGCGGGGCGGCCCAACGACCGTCGTTTTGCTGCGGTTATTGGCAGATAGCCGCGCCGCTTGAACCCCGAGCTTCGGTTGGGGGCAAGCGGCGCAGCTTTTCCTCTGGAAGGCTGAAGCTACGTCCTCCAATTAGACCTGCGTACCCAGTTCTCGACTAAGCGTGGCGCCCGGCATGAGCAGGTGATGTTTAGTGGAGCCGCTTCCGCGAGCACGAGCGTGTGCTGGATCGGCCCGGGAACGTACACTTAGCTTCGGCGCATGCGCGCCATCGAGTCTGTGCGGCAGACGCAGTCCCTGGGAGGTTCTTAGTTTCGTGACCATGAAACTACGCTGTTTGCCATCTTGCGATCAACGGCCTCGAAGAGGGGCATCGAAACCAAGGAGTCCGGCGAGCCAATTATCCTGAGTGGGAGCATAAATGCGGCGTCAAGATGGCGCCGTCCCCTAATGACCGCTTGTGGCAAGCCGATTACTTTGGGGCCGCAATTCGAGGGTGGCGCAGAAGGTTAGGGTTGTCTAACCGAACAAATCGTGCCACGTCGATTGGGGTTGCTGCTATCATGCCGCGCATCGCGCGCGGGTGTAGCTCAATGGTAGAGCAGAAGCCTTCCAAGCTTATGACGAGGGT
>NZ_JBIUHC010000263.1:0-8407 GCF_044627735.1 Cupriavidus sp. CuC1
CGAGGTGGTCGTCACGCTCCTGCACCTATATCTGCAGCCCGATAATTATTAAAGCTATTTACGGGATGTTGTACTAGTCGTGCATCCTTCGCTGCCTCTCCATACGGTGGCGGACGTCATCAAGTATGCGCGCGACAAGAAGCTCAACTACGCGTCCGCGGGCCCCGGTGGCCCGCAACATGTGGCGGCGGAACTATTCTCATCGATGGCGGGCATCCAGATGGTTCACGTGCCCTACAAGGGAGAGGCGAATGCCATCACCGATTTGCTGGGCAACCAGGTTCCACTAATGTTCAGCAACCTCCCAACTCTGCTGCCTTACATCCGCAGCGGCAAGCTGCGGGCCATCGCAGTATCGAGCCTGGAACGGGCATCGAGCGCGCCCACCATTCCAACGGTATCCGAGTCTGGACTTCGCGGCTTCGAGGCACTTACCTGGTTCGGCCTCTACGCGCCGGCCGGCACGCCGCCCGAGATTCTGCATCGCCTGGAGCAAGCAGTGAAGCTGGCCTCCACCGATACGACGTTGCGTGAAAAGATGACGCTTCAGGGGCTCAAGGTGGAAGGCAGCGACACGCCTGCGTTCAAGCAATACATGCAATCGGAGGGCGTGAAATGGGGAAAGATCGTCAGTCAGGCAGGCATCAAACCTGAATAGCAGACTAAGACGGGCCTGAAAGCCCAAGGGCAAGCACTGTGCCCGTGCTGAATCATGGGGGCTGGCCGTGACAGGTGTCGCGGCCGCTTCGCTCCACGCCGCGGAGTGTCACAAGCTGCCAGTCACGGGTTCTGCAAGCGACCGAGTGCTCCACCGACCGCCGCTTCGGACCTCGGGTCCAGCACGGCGCCAACATTGAAGCGCGCCCATGCCGACTTAGCCTTACCGGGGCTCCAGAGGCATGTAGCCGTCACCGACCGTACATGCGGGTTGCTGCGTCTTTTCGCTGCAATCGCCTTAATAATCTTAAAAGCTAAGTTCTGCGGCGAATGGCTGATCTCTGGTTGCTCGCTGTCCGATCTCGCTTACACCCATCGAAGACACTTGTTACGCGTTAGCAGTCCCTGCGTGGAGCGGACCGCCTGGAGACTGCCAGCCGACACCGGATGTACACCCATATCTTGCACGTCGCTGTCAGCCGGGATGCCGTTGGCAGTGACGCAGCAGATGGGCGGAAGGCATCTCGGGTTGCAGTGCCCTTGACTCGACCAATAATTGGGCTCGGGAGGGGAGACCCTGAAGGGGATGGCACTTATGTCTTGGCGCCCATCATGTGGGAGATATCGGTGCCTGCCTTCACTACGGCCGGCAGCCATTCCTTAATGGCGGCCGGCCGGAAACGCTCGCTCGGTCCGGAAATGCCGGCTGAAGCGATCGCCTTGCCATAGGCATCGAACACCGGCACTGCAACGCCCGAGACCTCCTCCCGATATTCGCCGCTATTGACAGCGTAGCCTTGACGGCGAATCTTCTTGAGTTCGCTGCACAGCGCTTCGACGTCGGCCACAGTTGTCTGAGTAAAGTGCTGCAGCGGCAGCAGCTCGGATGCGTCGCGGCTCGGCTCCTCGAACGCCAGCAGCACTTTGCCAGGGGACGTGCAGTACGCAGGCATGCGCGCGCCGACCGCCGTGTGCACGCGAAGGGCGCGCGCACTGGGTTGGATTTCGACGAAGGTCACGTCCGTTCCATCTAGGAGGGCGAGAAAAGCGGTTTCCCCTGTAACGTCACGCAGGCGTCCGAGCAGCGGTGCGGCTATTGCCCGCAGATCGGTGCTTACAGCCACTGCGGAGCCCAAGCTCCAGAGCTTGAGCGTGGGCCGATAGCGTCCAGTCTCTGGCACGGGCGCGGCGTATCCCGCCGCAACCAACGTTTGGAGGACGCGGTGCGCGTTGCTTTTGACGAGGTCCATGTGCTGGGCCACTTCCGTCACGCCCAGCGGGCGGTCGCTGGTCGCCAGCATCTCCAGCACTCGCAAACCTTTCAAGAGAGTCTTGTCCATCGAATCGTTGTTGACTTGCAATAAGGGGGATAGTACAGTTTCTGAACACGTAGAACGCTGTTCTACATATTAGAACACACGGAGACGGCGGGTTCCTGCTTTTTTTATTGAATTAGCCTGGAGTTACCATGAATCGCATCGTTCAATTTCTGTCCGCCGCCGCCCTGGCGCTCAGTGTGTCTCTGTCGATCGCCGCAGAGACATTTCCCACCAAGCCCATCCGCATCATTTCACCGTTCTCCGCAGGGGGTGCCAACGACATTCTGGCGCGGCTGTCGGGCACGATGCTGGGGAATGCCTATGGACAGTCGGCGGTGGTGGAAAACCGCCTCGGCGCCGGCGGTGCCATCGGTTCGGGCTTGGTCGCCCACGCCGCACCGGACGGCTATACGCTGCTCCTGGGCTCGATCTCGACCCACTCGATAGGCCCGACGGTCTATAGCAAGCTGCCCTACAACGTCAAGACGGATTTCACGCCCATTTCCATCGTGGCCAACGTGCCGCTCGTGCTCGTGGTGCACCCGTCCGTGCCGGCAAAGAACCTCACTGAGCTGTTGGCGCTGATGAAGAGCCAGCCCGGCAAATTGAACTACGCGTCCTCGGGCGCCGGCACCATCCCGCACATGACGGCGGAACTCTTCAAGACGATGACGAAGACCAACATCACCCACGTGCCTTACAAGGGGGACTCGCTGGCAATGAACGACCTCATGGCCGGCCAGGTCCAGATGATGTTCGCCAACATGCCATCGGCGATCAACTTCGTGCGCCAGGGACAGTTGCGCGCAATCGCGGTCGCCGGCAAGACCCGTTCGTCGGCCCTGCCCGATGTGCCGACAATCGCCGAGGCCGGCGTGCCTGGCTTCGACGTGACCGGCTGGTACGCACTGTTCGGCCCGGGCGGCATGCCCGCCGATGTCGTCGCCAAGCTCAACAAGGCGATCGCCAATGGCGTGCGCCAACCTGACATGCAAGAGAAGATCCGCGCGATGGGCGCGGAACCGGTGGGCGACAGCACTGCCGAATTTGCTTCCTTCCTGGCTAAGGATCAGGAGAAGTGGAAAAAGACCGCCGCGACCACCGGCATCAAGCTCGATTGACATTCACAGCTGAGAAATTTCCATGCTCCCCTCTCACGACCGATTCAAGTATTCCGGCATCAAGCAGCGCCCCGTCTTCGACTGGCCCGGCGGCAAACGGCTGGCTGTCTACCTCGCGGTCAACATCGAACACTTTCCCTACGGCGTGCAGTGCGGCGTCGACCTGGATCGCCAGACGCAGCCCTGGAGCCAGCGTAGCTGGCTGTGGCGTGAGTATGGCAATCGCGTCGGCGCATGGCGGCTCATTGACCTGTTCGACGAACTCGGCCTATCGGCAGGCGTGATCGTGAACACGGAAAACTATTTGCACTGCCCCGAGCTTATCGCCGCGCACCGCAATCGTGGCGACGAGCTGATCGGCCATGGTCGTTCCAACGCAGAGCGCCAGATAGAAATGGACGAGGACACCGAAAGGACGATGATCGCTGAAGTCACGGGGCTTATGGAAAAAGCGGACGGCCGGCGGCCTCAGGGCTGGCTCAGCCCCTACCTCACGCCCAGCCTGGTCACGACCGACTTGCTCTCTCAGGCCGGCTATTCCTATGTGCTGGATTGGGGAATTTGCGACGAGCAGCCATTCTGGGTCGACACAAGTGACAAGCCCATCCTGTCAGTGCCCTATCCAATCGAGCTCAATGACCAGCCGGCTATTGCTTATCGGCACAACTCGGCTGCGGAATACTGCGACATGATCGTCGAGAACTTCGACGAAATGCTGCGACGCTCCGCCGAGGCGCCACTGGTGTGCGCGATCTCGCTGCATTCGTTCATCATGGGACAGCCGTTCCGGCTGGCACGCCTGCGGCGGGCGCTGCAGCACATCCTCTCATACAAGGATCAGATCTGGATGACGCTGCCCGGCCAAGTGGCGCAGCACTACCACAGCCTGCCGCCCCACCTTCAGCTAGCCGCGAGATGACCCGCATGACGTCCGACCTCTGCCATACCAGACAGGCCATTGATGCCGGCACGACCGATGCGATGGCACAGATCGAGTTGTCGATCGCAGCGGCGCAGTCGGTCGCCTGCGAGGCGGCCTTCCTGGCGACCACCTTCGATGAGGCACGCGCTGCCGCGGCCAGTCCTATCGCCCGTCAGGGGCCGCTTGCCGGGCTCGCTGTGTCGATCAAGGACTTGTTTGACGTGGCCGGACAGCCCACCCGCGCGGCCTCCCGCGTGTTGGCGGATGCAAAGCCGGCCGCGCGGGACTGCACGGCTGTCGCGCGACTGCGCGCAGCCGGGGCCGCGCTGATAGGGCGTACGAACATGTCGGAATTCGCGTTCTCTGCTGTGGGCATCAATCCGCACCACGGTACGCCAGCCAATGTGTGCGACACCCAAATCCGACGCATTCCTGGAGGCTCTTCCTCCGGGGCTGCCGTGTCGGTGGCTGTTGGCGCTGCCTTCGTCGGCCTGGGCTCAGACACGGGGGGCTCTATCCGCACGCCCGCAGCGCTCAACGGGATCGTCGGCTTCAAGAACACTGCCCGGCTCGTACCACTTGACGGAACCGTTCCGCTTTCGCCCACGCTAGATACCGTGTGTGCGATGACGCGCTCGGTGCGCGACGCGGTCGTTGCACACGAAATCCTGTCGGCCCGCGCCGTGCCACACAGCGACGCCCCCCTGGGAACCTACCGGCTTGCCGTACCGCAGACGCTGATGCTCGACGGCCTCGACCCGGTCGTCGCACGGGCGTTCGAGGACACGCTCGACACCCTGCGCCGGGCCGGTGCACGCATCCAGGATGTTGCTCTGCCCGAAATCCGTCACCTGGGTGCCCTGCAGTCGAGCGGCGGCTTTGCCGCGGCGGAAAGCCATGCCTGGCACCGCGAATTGCTTGACCGCCAAGGGGCCGACTACGATCCGCGTGTCGCTGCCCGCATTCGGCGCGGCGCGTCGATCTCGGCCAACGACTACATCGAGCTAGTTCAAGCCCGGCACGGCTGGATCGCTGCCGTGGAGGCGGCGCTACAGGGCTTCGACGCAGTGTTGTCCCCGACCGTGCCTATCCTCGCCCCACCGATGAGCGAGCTTGCGCCAGGCGCCGAGCGTGACGAGGCCTTCTTTCGCACCAATGCACTGCTGGTGCGCAACACAAGCGTGGTTAACATGCTCGACGGTTGTGCGCTCACGTTGCCGTGCCATGCGCCCGGCCAGTTGCCCGTCGGGCTGATGGTCTGGCATGGCACCCTGCGCGACGACAAGGTGCTCAACGTGGCGCTGCGATTGGAAGAACTGCTCGCACCGCGAGCGCGCTGCAATAGCGCTATGGGTGTCGCGGGCTCCTAGCCGGGCCACCCCACTCCATTCCCGCGCGTCGTTCGCGCACATTGGCCCGTGGCGACGGCGCCTCTTAAAGATAGAGCGGTAGCGATGGCGGTGGGCGCCCGGCCCGCGCAGTTCCTCCGCGCGATGGCAGGCCTGCAAAAATCTCGCGCATTGACATTGGGAGGCAGGGCCGCGCTTGCCACGATGATCTGGTACCGCCCTGACCGCCTGCAAATGATCAAGACGTGGTGACGTCGTAGACTGCTTGTGGTGGGCGCGCGCGGCTCAGGCTCTGGGCAGTCTCCATTACGAGCGGTGCAAATTTCCTTGCAAACTCATCAGGCTGCCATTCACTCAAAGATCCGCCAATGTGAATCGCCGCTACTGGGATGCCTTCGGAATCCAGCACCGCAACGCCGAGTGTTAACTCGCCAATCGAGCTTTCCTCCATGGCCAGCGCGAAGCCATCCAGACGGGCCTGGTCTACCTTTTGAATGATGACTGCGGCGTCCGTAATCGTCTTGGGCGTCAGCGGCTTGAGCTCGGACCGGGAAACGATATCGGCAGCCTTCTCGCGCGGCAGGCGAGCCAGTATGGCGCGCCCGCCCGCAGTGCAGAACGTGGGCATCCGCCGGCCGATCAGGGATGAGTAAAAATACTCGCGCTTACTCTGCTGGCGGATGGCGTAGATGATGGACGTGTCATCGAACAGACTGAGGTAGACCCTCTCGCCGCATGCCCGACGAAGTTCGACCAGCGCAGGAGTGGCCGCTTCGACCAGCGCGTTCGACTTCAAGAAGAAGAAGGCCAGGTCAAGGACTTTGCTGCCGAGACTGAACCGGCGCGTCTTGTCGTTCTTGTGGAGGTAGCCAAGCTGCCAAAGCGTATGTGCAAACCGCTGCGCAGCGCTCTTATCAAGTCCGGATATTTCCGCAATGTCGCCAAGGCTCAGGTCCCCTGCGGCATTTCCAAATGCGTGCAGCACACGGAAAGCCTTGTCTACGGACGCTACGTTCAGCGGGTCTCTCGTCATAAGATCACTCCATTATTGACTTCGCCTCAGGCCCATAATACAATATTTAGTATTGTATTGCAATACGATGATGTGAATAGTAATTCTAAAATTATGCCTTGGAAGGAGGCAACGATGTCCGATAGCTACAGGGCGGCCAGTCCACAGGTGGTCGACACGTCACGCGACGCGACTAGCACAACCCTCGACGGAATGACGGGCAGGCGCGCCGTCACGGCGGCTGTCGTCGGCAACTTGCTCGAGTGGTACGACTTTGCCGTCTATGGCTACTTGGCAACGCTCATCGCCAAAAAGTTCTTCGCTACCGGGGATGAACTAGTGGCACTCATGTCTACGTTCGCCGCATTCGGCGTCGGCTTCGTCGTGCGGCCATTGGGCGGCATCGTCATTGGGCGCCTGGCCGACGTGAAAGGGCGCAAGGCAGCACTCATGCTGACCATCTTTCTGATGGCAGCGGGGACCTTCCTCATCGGATTGATTCCGACCTACGAGAGCATCGGCGTGCTCGCACCGGTTTTGCTCGTGTTGGCGCGGCTCATGCAGGGGTTCTCGGCTGGTGGCGAGTGGGGCGGCTCGACCGCTTTCATCGTCGAGTGGGCGCCAGACAACCGGCGCGGCTTCTACGGCAGCTTCCAGCAAGCCAGCGTCGCGGCCGGGCTGCTGCTGGGCTCTGGTGTCGCTGCACTGTTCACCACCGCGCTATCGGCCGACCAAATGGACAGCTGGGGCTGGCGCATCCCTTTCCTGCTGGGCGGCATTCTGGCGCCGGTGGGGATCTATATGCGCCGCAACATCGATGAATCGCCAGCGTTCCGCGAGGTTCAGGAAACGAAGGCCGCCGCCACTCCGATTTCGGGGCTGGCGCTGGCCGGCAAGGCTTTCGGCTTCACGGTGCTTTGGTCGGTCGCCTACTACACGATCCTCAGCTACATGCCCACCTTCACGCAGAAGTTTGCTGGCTTGAGCCGCACGGCATCGCTTTGGTCCAACACGCTCGGCTTGGTCGTCCTTGTCGTGGCCATTCCCCTGGCCGGGCATTTGTCGGATCGGGCCGGCCGCAAGCCGCTGCTTCTGACGTCCTGCCTGGCTTTCGTGGCCTTGCCATACCCGCTCTTCAATGTGCTGGTATCGGGGGCGACTTTGGCGACCGTGGTCAGCATCCAGGTGCTCTTCGCCCTGATGATCGCGGCGTTCTCCGGGCCGGGTCCCGCGGCCATCGCCGAGATCTTTCCCACCAGCGTGCGATCGACGTGGATGTCGGTTGGCTACAGCCTCGCCACTGCCATCTTCGGCGGGTTCGCGCCCCTGATTGCCACGTGGCTGATCGGCAAAACCGGCTCCCCGATCTCGCCTGCCTACTACCTGGTTGCCGCGGCAGTCACCACAACGCTGGTGATCTGGTCTTTGCGCGAGACGGCCCACGACAAGCTGAAGTGAAGCATTCCCACATGGAACAACAGGAGAAAGCCATGACCGAAAAACCCCACGAGTTGCAGCCTTGGCAGTGGCCTGATGAACACTGGCGAGGGATAGTCAACCACGTACGCGCGGGCAGGGCGCTTCGGCCCAAGCAATGGCCCGGGAATGCCCGCTGCGCGGTGGCGCTATCCTTCGATTCCGATCACGAGAGCAGCGAGCTGCGCGATGGCGGCAAATCGATCGGCCGACTGGCATGGGGCCAATACGGCAGTCGCGTCGGCGTGCCACGGATTCTGCAGATCCTTCGAAGATATGGCGTGAAGACCACGTTCTATGTGCCGGCCGTGGTGGCGATGACCTATCCCGATGAGCAAAGGCAACTGGTCGCCGAAGGTCACGAAATCGGCATCCATGGCTGGATCCATGAGTTGAACTCTGTTTTGCCACGTGAGGTTGAGCGCGATCTCATGATGCGGGCTGCCGATACGCTGGAAAAAATCACCGGCATGCGCTAGCCGTTAACAAGATCTGTTGAAAACTTGAAGAAATCGCCCTAGGATCCTTGTCCGGCCTAGGGTCACTCCCCA
>NZ_JBIUHC010000264.1:0-8310 GCF_044627735.1 Cupriavidus sp. CuC1
ACGAAGTCACAAAGATGTATCAGCTCTTCAGGCAGAACGAATAGCATGATCAGTCAACTTGTGGGAAATCCTGAGCCCTGAAGGGGAGGGTTGCCGCGCACTTGCTCAGCGCGCCGCTCCAGTCCAACTCTCGACTGCGGCCTTAACCTTGGGCCAGTAGGCATCTCTATACTCCGGCGTCTCCGAATGGTAGGCGCCGACGGCCAGCCAAGAGTTACCGTAGCGATCGATCTTCTTCCTATATAGATAGGCCGCGACCATAACGTTCGTGCAAGGCACCATGAGTTGCGTCGGCGCAATTCCGAACCGTTTGAGCTCGCTCAGGTGCACGCTGTTAATCTGCATTGCACCGTAGTCGATCGAGCCGTCCGTGTTCCGGCTTACGCTGTCGGCGCGAAAGCCGGATTCGACGAAAGCTATGCCGCGCAGAACATATGGGTTGACGCCATACCGCGCGGCGGCCTCGTCGAAGCAGAAGGCCTTGGCCGGGTCAGTCGCAGCAAGGAGAAGCAACGCAACCAGCTTCCACCCAAAGCGTCCGCCACGGCGTGGTGGGGCACGCATCAGTTTGGGCAGATCTGGTAGGTCACACCACCCCACGCTGATGCATAAGGCCCGCCGTCATTCCAGGCGCCCCATTGGGTAGCCACCGCGCCCGGACGGAAACCTCGCGCGGCCATCACCGACACCATCGCCTTATACATCGATCCCCCCGGGGAGAGCTGCGGGTAGTTGGGCCAATCCGCTCGCCCGGCTATCGTCGCAATGACAATTTGGTCGCCGCCCCACGCGTATCGCACGGTTACCGAAGCCGGCTCCGAGGAAAAGTCCGAAGCCCAGCCGACGATGCTGATGTATTGGTTTCCTGAGTAATAGCACGCCGGCGGCGGAGGCGGCGGGTTATAGCAAGTGCCGACGCCTGGTACCCAGGTCGAACCGCCGCCTTGGCTCGTGGCGTAGAGGCCATGGTTGCTGCAGTTGTCGATAGGGGCAGGGGGGGGCTTTGGAAAGCACCTCATTATCCCGTTTGGAGCAAGTCGCCATTCGTCGCCGGGCCTGCAGTCGGCAACAGTAATCGGCACTTCCGGGAGGGTAATCAGTTCTGCGGAGACAGGACCGACAGCATTGAAAGCCGCGAGAGCGGCAAGTACTAGGCGTGGCGACATGACTATTCCAATCCGAAGGGTCTCTTTTTTAGGCCAGATTTCTCCCCACAAGAATGGGCAGAGCGCTCTATAGCAGTATGGGTGCATCAAGCCCAGGCATCTCTTGCGAAAGCGGTACAGAAGAAATGCGGATTCGCGCTGAAGTGCCGGCCGTCATCATCTTTTCCCTACTTAGGTGGGATGTCACACCTCGATGCATCGTCGGGGAATTGGTGCGTGCTAGAGTTGCGCAGGCAAAAGCCCGTAATAAATTGAGGTTGTGCCTCGAAGCACTAACCCACTCAGAGAGTCAATTATGCAAAGAACAATCCTCGTTCTGTCCCTTCTTGCCGTGCTGTCGGGGTGCGGTGGCGGTGGCGGTGGCGGCGATAGCACGACTAGCGGCAGTAGCCAACCGACTACGCCAACGGTGCCGGTTGTAACTACAGACTCAACCATCGTCGCAACGGCACCGGCGGGCACCTACTCGGACACGGATAAGCTGGGTGCTTATAACTATCTAAACGCGCAACGCGTGACCTGCGGCTTTGGAGCGCTGGCCCAGAATGCGGCTCTGGACAAGGCTGCCCAAGCACACGCAGACTTCATCGCGAAGAATGTCGACGCAGGACATGCGGATGCCTACGGTCATTTGGAGAATGCCACTTATCCGGGCTTCACCGGCAGCGCACCGCTGGATCGAGCAAATCTCCAATCCTATGGGGGAGTCGGAGTCGGCGAGGATATTTCGGCTGACCCGTCGGCATATGTCGGAGTGCAAGAATTCCTCTCGGTTACGTATCATGCAGTTTCCGTACTCGGAGGGTATCGCGATCTTGGCATTGGTGTCTCGAAGAAAACGTCAACGTGGGCACTTCCCGTGGTCGTACTCAATCTGGGTCTCCGATCGACAGCAGATGTGCAGAACCTCGATTCCAAGGTGGTTGCGACCTTTCCATGCGACGGCCAGACCAGTGTCACTACTGCGCATGGTAGCGAGAGCCCAAGCCCAATACTCGGCCGGGATCTGACGATCAATCCAGCCGGAAGATCGGTCATCGCAATGGTCAGGACCGGCCAAACTCTTTCGGTATCCGAGTTCACAGTTACGGCAACGGGCGGCACCGCACTCAAAGCAACACTGCTCACGAGTGCGACCGACCCGAACAAGATGTTGTCGAGCAACGTTGTGGCGCTGATCCCCGACGCGCCGCTGGCGGCCAAGACGACCTACACCGCGAAGCTCGTTGGAACTAACAACGGCCAACCGGTCAACAAGACCTGGAGCTTTACCACGCAATAAGCGCTATGCTTCCGGACCCGCCTCGGCGGGTCTTTTTCTGCATATAGCGCTTGCAACAGCGCGGTCGAATTTCTGTCAACCGATGAGACAATTTCTCTGCCTCGCGATCCTAGCCTCACTGGCAGGCTGCGGTAGCAGCGGCGGTGTTTCCCGCGAAGACTCTACTTCCCCGGACGGAACCATCGGTTCTGCGACATCCGATGCAACCATCCTCGCTTCGGCGCCTGAGGCGACCTACGCGGACTCCGACAGGCTGGCGGCGTATGACTACCTAAATGCTCTGCGCATGCAATGCGGGTTCGGCGCGCGTATCCAGAGCTTTGCGTTGGACAAGGCAGCGCAGGCACACGCCGAGTTTATCGCGGCCAATCTGGACGCTGGCCGTACGGATGCATATGGGCACACCGAGAACCCGTCATATCCAGGCTTCACGGGCACGCTTCCACTCGATCGGGCGAACGTTTTTTCCTATGGCGGCATCGGCGTCGGTGAGAATTTGGCCGCCGAACCCTCTGCGTTGCAGGCCGCACAGGTCCTGACGTCGGTCACCTACCACACGGTTGGGACGCTAGGCTTCGATCGCGAGATTGGGATCGGGAAGTCCGAGAGGACTACCACCCTCGCAGTGCCCATTACTGTACTCAAGGTGGGCATACGCTCGGCGTCTGACGTCCAGTATTTGGACTCCAGGACTGTTGCGACTTTCCCTTGCGACGGTCAGACCGGCGTCACGACGACCCATGGCGACGAAACGCCGAGCCCGCTGCCTGGTCGGAGTCTGTCGATCGATCCCGCTGGCCGAGTGATTGTCGCAGTCGTTCGCGTCCATCAAAGTCTGTCCGTGTCCGAGTTTAGTATCGCGCCGCGCGGCGGGAGACCGCTCAAGGCAACGCTGCTCACGAGCGCCTCGGACCCAAACAAGCTATTGCCGAGCAACGTCGCTGCGCTGATTCCGGATGCGCCGCTGTCGAGCAGGACGACCTACACGGCAAGGCTGGTCGGCACAAACAACGGTCAGCCCGTCACCAAGATCTGGAGCTTCGCCACCCAGTGAGCGGCGGTGAGAGTTTTAGATGGCCCGTTTCTGCGGGTCTTTTGTAGAACCAACGAAAAGAACTTTCGAGATACGCCCGCTAATTGCCTTAATCTTGCCCTGGCTAACCTTCTTCACCATCGGGCGGCCATTCGCCGGGATCATTTGCCTCATCCTGCAGATCACCCTCATCGGCTAGATCCCTGCAACGATCTGGGCGGTCTACTCGCTCGGCCAATACACGACCGACCAGAAGATCCAGAAGGCGCTAGGAGAGAGACGGGCTTAAGGGAGGCTTCGAAGCCATTTTTATCCCCCCAAAGCAGGATTAGATAGCTTCTCGAACAGCCCTATGCTGGAACCGTTGCCAGGCCCCCCGACTTGGTCGACACACTCCGTGAAGTCGCCGATCCTAGCTAGGACGGCGACTCTTTTTTCCTTGCGTGTGTGATGGTGCCTTGCTGCCCTCGCCGTCGCCGGCGCCCGTCCCGACGGCCGAGCCGCATGTAGCACCATCCCAGCCGCCCCGCTTTCCCGCAGCCCCGAAGGTTGCCCCGCCGGCGCGCCGCGTCCGACCGAGTTGGCGACCGTCTTTGCCCGCCTGGACGGTCGCGAGAGGCCGTCGGGCATCCCTGCGCAGGCACCGGCCCGCAACTCCTTCCTCGACAGGTTGAGACGCTCCTGAGGCAATCTAGACATAATTTACGTGTTGCAGCGTGACATAATGTACTTGTTACAGCAAGTCATAGAATACTTGTGCTAACATCACAGAAAATACGTGTACAACCCAAACATAAAATACTTGCAAAAACAGGTTTGTAGTCTTATAGGACACTTTTAGGGTGAAAAATGGCAACTTCGCCGGCAGCACGGCAACTTAGCGAGGCACTTGCGGCGCTTAAAGCGCTTCAAGACAAGGGATCCTCCGTCTTCCAGACTGACGAATTCTCTCGGCGCCACCGCGAATCCCTCCAGAAGGCTGGCTTCATACAGCCAGTCATCAAAGGCTGGTACATGGCGAGCCGGCCCGAAGAAAAACCCGGAGATACGACCCCCTGGTATGCGGCAATGGATAGTTTCCTAGCAGCATACGCAACCCACCGCTTTGGCAACAACTGGCACGCCTCCCCGGACCTCTCTATCTTGCTACACGCGGGAACAACGGTGTTGCCCAAGCAATTCGTCATCCACAGCCTTACGGGCAGTAACAACAACATCCAGCTGCCGGATGGGTATTCACTCTTCGACCTAAGGGTGAAGGCGATGCCGTCAGTCGATGAGCTAACCAAGGTCCGTGGCATCTCCGTTTTGAGGCTACCCACAGCTCTCAGCCGGGTCGAGCAACCGTTTTATCGAAGCTATCCGCGCGATGCGCAAATCGCGCTCGCTCAGATACCGGACGCGTCAGAACTCAACCGAGTGCTTCTCGATGAAGGGCGAAGCCATTTCGCGGGACGCTTGGCGGGCGCGTTTCGAGCCATAGGGCGCCAGGATATTGCGGACGACGTGTTGGGCGTGATGCAGGCGGCTGGCTATACAGCGCCGGAGGTAAACCCCTTCGAGTTTGTGCATACCATCTTGTCCGAGGATGCGGCGGGGCCAGCGGCCCTGCGGGTGCGGCTCATGTGGGCGGATATGCGAGAGCGGGTGCTGGAAATTTTCCCGCCGGAGCCCGGATTGCCTGCTGACGTGGCCGGTTATTTGAGTGCCGTGGAGGATGTCTACAAGACGGACGCATACCACTCATTGTCAATCGAGGGCTACAAGGTCTCCGACGCGCTGATCACCAAAGTGGCGAACGGTGATTGGCACCCCGAGGAATCCCAATCCGACAAGGACGCCAAGAACGCGATGGCGGCGCGAGGCTATTGGCTCGCGCACATCGAAGTGAAGAGAACCATCGAAAAGATCCTGACCGGCGCAAATGCTGGCCAAGCATATCAGGCCGACCATGCACAATGGTACCGTCAGCTATTCGCTCCAAGCGTCGATGCCGGGATTCTGACCCCGGCGGATCTTGCCGGCTACCGCGGGCACCAGGTATATATCAGAAACGCGAAGCACGTCCCCCCACCCAAGGAAGCCGTGCGGCAGATGATGCCTGAGCTGATGAAGCAGCTTCGGGCCGAACCGAGCGCTGCTGTCCGGGCGGTGCTCGGCCACTTCATTTTCGTGTTCATCCATCCCTATATGGATGGCAACGGGCGCCTAGGCCGATTCTTGATGAACGCGATGTTCGGGTCGGGAGGCTATCCCTGGACGATCATCCAGCTTCCGCGCCGCGCGGAATACATGGAGGCGCTCAATGCCGCCAGCTTCGACGGCGACATACGGCCGTTTGCTGAGTTCGTCCGCTCTTCCATGGAGAACCCTCCAGCTGGTATCTGAGCTTGGCCAACACTGCTCGACCGAAAGAAAGTACAGACCTTCTCGGCAAGAAAAAGCCCGCATGCGGGCTTTTCTTCGATCTGCCTCCCTCGCTCAATAAGCACAGCCTGTCGTGAACGTCCCAACGAGCTGACCGCCCAGGTTGGCCGTATCGTTGCCGCTGTACCATGCGGCCGACGATCTTGCGGATGCCTGGGCGTACCACTGGCTCCCTTGGTCGACTGCGGCGAAATATGTGCCTTGGATGGGGGGCGACACATAGCCTGTCACGTTGACTAGGAAAGTCTTCGAGGTGTACAGCGCCCAAGGTGTCCCGCCCGGGCAGTTGTCCTTGGCGAAGGTCATGCCGTCCGTGACGTTCTCGATCTTGCGGGTGACCGTCATCGTCCCGAATGCCGTCGTCAGTAGCTGATACTGCCCACCTCGGCAGATGTAGCCTACGTTGCTTCCACTAGTGGCTATCTGCCCGTTCGTTCCGCAGGCCATGCCGGCGATGATATTGGCGACGGCCGTGCCGACTGGCTGCCAGATGCCATTGCCGCATACCAC
The DNA here is from genome assembly GCF_044627735.1 of Cupriavidus sp. CuC1. Lineage (NCBI taxonomy): Bacteria > Pseudomonadati > Pseudomonadota > Betaproteobacteria > Burkholderiales > Burkholderiaceae > Cupriavidus > Cupriavidus sp. CuC1. The sequence continues at coordinate 6,419 of NZ_JBIUHC010000264.1, forward strand.
CAGGCCGGTGCCGTTGGCATTGGTTCGTGTCGATCCCGGGACGGCACAGACGGTGTTGGCAGTTGCTGTCCCTCGGAGATAGTTCTCACCGGTGGTCGAGATGTCCTTGGATTGAACGGTCCCGGTCGGATTGGAAAACCCGGCCGCGTTCAACGTCGACGTGTTCGTGCCGTCCGTGACCGTGACACTGCCGTTGCACTTGACCTTAATCTGGCCGTCAAAGCTCGTGATGCTCACGCAAGGCCCGATCAGGTCTGACGCGATATTCGCGTAACCGTAGCTGCCGAACCCGACCCGAATGCCGAGGATGCCAGCTGGCGTGCCAGGAACCGGATTGGGGGTGGTGCTGCCCCCCGCCCCGCTGAGTACCGCCGGCGCGGCCGGAAAGGAAATGTAGCCGTCCGAACCGATCGTCGAGCTGGCCGTGGCCAGCAACGGAATCCGTGGTCTGCCGGCTTCATCGGTCAGCGCTTGCGCCGAGTAGGCCAGCCCTACCACCTCGCAGTTGACTCCGGGGCACGCCTGTAGAGCCAGTTGAACCTTGAGCGTCTGGCCGAGAGGCGTCCGGAGGCCGAAGCCAGTTGGCAAATACTGCGTGGCGATCAGTTCCTGCACCGTCGGCGCGAGCGCATTCGCGAACCCGGGTACCGCGCCGGCGACAACCTGAGTCTTGTTGCCCACCACGTAGCGATTGACGGCGGTACGGATGGTGGTGGCATATTGGCCTGCGCCGACGGCCTGGTTGTCCTCGATCTCGCGGATCATCTCGGGCAGCTTCACCGTCGCAATGATCATCGCGGCAATGATGAGGTACAACCCCATCTCGATCATCAGGAAGCCGCCATCGCGGCGCTGCCGGTGAGCGGCCCTACGGATTCGGAGCTTTGGCATGGATGAGCGCAAGATGGATGTCGCGTTGGTGGAACTGTGGCGCTGCTCACGGCCGCGCCACTGGAGACTGCAGACGGACCGACGCTAGCACTGCGCGCCGGGCTCAGGTGGTCACAGCGCCTTGAGAAGCAGCGTGTTCTTGTCGTTGGAGCAGCTGATCTTCGACGGATCGACGACGCCACCGACTGCCTTCACGACCGAAGCGGTGCCGCCGTTCGGTGCGATCGACAGGAATGCGACGCTGCTGGCCAGCGAGGACACCAGCGGAAGGCAGGCGCTATCGGGGATCTGCGTCAGCGTGTACTGGACCGAGTCGTTGGCCGTGTTCACGGTGCCGGCGACGGCGGTCAGCGTGCCACCGCCCAGTGCCAGCGTCGGATTGGCGCCGCTCGAGTTCATGCTGCTCATATCGCGGAAGAAGCCACCAGACTTCAGTGCGGCGTTGGTGACGCCGGCGTAGTTGCCCTGATACCCCTGCTTGACCTTGCCGATCAGGCTGGTCAGGTCACCAGACAGCGAGTTAGCCTGGCTCGACGCGCTGTTGCTGGAGAAGTACAGGATCACACCGACCAGGGCGAGCGCGACAATGACCAGTACCAGGCCGACTTCGACCATGCTGTAACCGGCCTGCGCGCACATCAGGGTCAGTTTGGAAGCACCGGCGGCGCGAAGGCGCTGCAGTTCTGCGCGATGAACGGCGCGACGGCGGGATAGCGTTGAGGCTTGCATACGAGGTAGCTCCTTAAGCGGGAAATGGTCCTGGGTGTAAGGCCGCGATGCGCCGCCTTCGAGACACAGTTTCCTCGTCGGCGCCCGCAATTTCCGCTCGAAAGCGCTAGCAAAAGCGTCCTGATTCGGCGCGCCCGCGCAAAAAGCAAATCGGGGTGCCTCGCGGCACCCCGATGTGATTCCCAGCCAAGCGTCTGCCTAGCCCTACTTTCGCAAAGCAAGGCGCTGGATCGGAGCTCTTGGCCCGTAAATCATGGACTGAATGGGCTCGG
>NZ_JBIUHC010000265.1:0-8277 GCF_044627735.1 Cupriavidus sp. CuC1
GCAAATAGTGGTTGCGGACGCAAGCCTGCCCACTCTCAGCAGCAAAAGCTAGGTGTGCTTATTTTCGCGCTTACGATACAGCGGTGCCCAACCTGCTCCGCCCGCGGACCCGAATGGAAGAGCAGGGCCAAGGACCTTGCCAGCCCCATTCCTTACTGGCTGCGCCACACTGCAGGGTCAAATATGACGGACCCGCAAGTCGGCGCATATTTCGCGCCGATCCGTCAGCTCGATCCTTGATTGAGCGCTCAACTAGCCCGGCTGCAGATTCGCCTCCCGATACCGCACCCGTTCGACAAACAATGCGAACGCTGCCGAATTCTGCCGACGGCTGGGATAGTAGAGATGGAAACCGGGGAAGGGTTCACTCCAATCTTCAAGCACCCGTATCAGCGACCCGTCATCGAGATAAGGCACAGCGCTGCTTTCAAGGACAAAGGCAATGCCGTGTCCGTTAAGCGCTGCGGCAATCAACAATTCCGAGTCGTTGAAAATGAGTTGGCCATGAGGACGGGTCTTCACCTTTTTCCCATCCTTACCGAACTCCCAAGCGTAGACCGAGCTCGACTCCGATCGCCGATAAGCGACGCATGCATGGGATGCCAAATCGTGCGGGGTCTTCGGAATGCCGCGTTTGGCTAAGTAATCCGATGACGCCACTGCCGCCATGCGGAGCATCGGGCCGATTGGAAGCGCAATCATGTCCTTTACGAGTTCCTCGCCTATTCTGACGCCAGCGTCGCAACGTTCGCCAACGATGTCAGTCAGACGGCCTGACAAAATCAGTTCAATATTGATGTCCGGGTACTCCGTCACGATCGCGCTGATCGTCGGCCATAACACCGTTCGAGCCGCTCGCTCCGGTGTGAGGATCCTGATCGTGCCCCCGATTCTCTCGCGCATCGATGTCACAGCGGCAAGCTTCTCGGAAACCTCATCCAGGGCCGGACGCAGTGTTTCAATCAGCCGATCTCCCGCTTCAGTTGGCGCGACGCTTCGCGTCGTTCGATTCAGGAGACGAATGCCCAATCTCCCTTCAAGGCGCCGCATTGCCTGGCTGAGGGCCGACTGTGAAATGCCCAGCCTCGTTGCTGCCCGCGTGAAGCTGCCTTCCTCGGCGATCACGAGCAGATTCATCAGGTCCCCGAGGTCTTCGCGCTTCATGCTGCATCCCAAGTCAAGGTTTCATAACTTATTATAATAGGCGCATGCCACATCGCCCCCCTAATCGATAAATCCATCACGCGGTACATTCACGTCAGGAGGAGTTGCGGCGCAAACGCCGCGTTCCGAAAGGTCGATGGAGGCACATCATGCAAAAGCGGCATTTTGGATCTAACGGTCTCGAAGTTTCGGCAATGGGGTTGGGCTGTATGGGGCTGACCTTCGGATATGGTCCCGTTACCAACAGAGAGGACGGCATCAAGCTCATCCGTGCCGCAGTCGATCAGGGTGTAGCCTTCTTCGACTCAGCAGAGGCTTATGGCGAAGACAACGAACGGCTTGTCGGTGAGGCGCTTGCCCCAGTGCGGGAGCGGGTCGTCATCGCGACGAAATTTGGGTTCAAGGACGGTGATGCATCGAAAGGCCTTGACAGCACTCCCGAGCGCATCCAGCTGGTGGCGGAAACCTCCCTTAAACGGCTTGGGGTTGAAGTTATTGATCTGTTCTATCAGCACCGTGTCGACCCGAACGTGCCGATCGAAGACGTTGCAGGTACAGTCAAAGACCTGATTCAGGAGGGCAAGGTGAAGCACTTCGGTCTCTGCGAGCCCGGCGCACAGACCGTCCGCCGTGCTCACGCCGTCCATCCCATAACGGCGCTCCAGTGCGAGTACTCCATGTGGACCCGCGATCCTGCGGTCGACGTCAAGCTCACTGATATAGATCTAGCGGATATCGAGAGTGCAGCGTCCGCGATCAAGATTGAAGGGGCCCGTTACCCACAGAAGGCAATGGAGATGCTCGGTCTCTGACAGGTGTCTCTAGGGCGCAAGTGGCGACCTGGATCCACCAGTCTGCCGGCCGCTGCATCACAACGATGATGCTGTGTAGCCTAGTGGCTCAAGTGGCTTTTTTTTGCTGTCTGACCGGCCCAGCAGGAATGTCCATTGGACAAGCAGACTTGCCACTTTTCGAAGCAGAGCAGCATGCAGCAAGCTAGTGCGGACAGCCGTCTCTCGCTCGCCTGCTGATGAGAGGCTATCAACGTCTCCTATTCAACACTCACCCATTTACAAAACCACGGAAGAAAAATGAATCGCAGAAAGCTCTTAACCGTTGCCGCGAATGTCCCTCTGGTGGCCGCCACGCTGAAACCCCGGCAAGCCAGAGCAGCAGATGGACGGGACTTCGTGCTCGTCCATGGTGCCTTCCACGGCGGATGGTGTTGGGGTCCGGTGGCGGAGATCCTGCGTTCACACGGGAACCGTGTCTTTACGCCCACATTCACAGGAGTCGGCGAACGCGCGCACCTTATGAACCCGGCGATCGATCTGAACACGTTCATCCGCGACATTACGGCAGTAATCGAGTGGGAGGAGCTCAATAACATAGTCCTGGTCGGACACAGTTTCGGTGGCTTCGTGATCAGCGGGGTGGCGGACCTTATGCCTGATCGCATCAGATCCATGGTCTATCTGGACGCCCCAATGGGATCCAACGGCGTGTCGATTCTCGGAGAGGCGCCGCCGGATCTTCGCAAGGCCCGCATGAGCGCAGTGATTGACGTGGCCGGCACACAGGCGATTGCACCTCCGTCGTCCACCGCCTTCGGGCTTTCCGACCCGGCCCAGGTCGCTTCAGTCGACCGCCGCTTGACGCCAATGCCCTTCAAACCTTATGACACGCCGCTGGTCCTGAAGGGGCCGCCCGGTGGCAATCTTCCCAAGCGGTTCATCCGTTGCACACACCCTGCGCTCCCAAACATCGAGCCGTCAGCACGCTACGCCAAAGAGCACGGATGGAAATACGCTGAGTTGCCCACCGGCCACGACGCAATGGTCTCGCTTCCGGAAGAAGTAGCGGAAATGTTGCTCGCGTCGTAGCTGTGCCACTGTCGCAGCAGATGCCGTTGGGGTGAGCGGTGGCAATCGCACTCCGCTCACCGTTGACAATGGAGTATCGATCAACACATCCTGCCTAAATTGCAAGATGACATGACATATTTTAAAATTAAATCATTTGTTATCACTGCACTCTTACTTGCAGCAAATGCTTGTTCCGCAGACGGATCTAATGTTATCCGTTTTTCTGGAAAGATGATTTATCCGGAAAGCATAAGTTGGTCAGAGAATCTGGGTAAATTCTTTGTCAGCTCCGTGTTTCATGGGACTGTGGGAACGGTTAGCATGAGTGGGAAATATACCCCATACATCGATGATCCTCGACTCGTTTCGACATTTGGTCTGCGTATTGATGATGCGCATGATAGGATTTGGGTTTTAATCGGCGATGTTGGAACTGCCGAACATTCGTCGCCCGCCACCACCAACAAACTTTCCGCCGTCGCGGTATACAACACTCGGACGAGAAAGCGCCTCGGTTACTACGACCTCACAACGTTGAAAGGAGGTGCCCATCTAGCCAACGACGTGGCTGTGGATGCCGATGGAAATGCCTATATTACCGATAGCCACGCGGCCGTTATATATCGCATCAGCAGTAAGGGCAACGTGTCGATCTTCGCCAAAATCAATTTTCTCAGAACCTATGGAGAAGGAAGTCATTGACTTTTTGGGAATTTATGTCGAAGAGCGTGTCGAGTCGTGAGTTTAATACCCAAACGTCCTTTCCCGACACTGTGGCTGACGTCGGAAAAGTGCTGACGCTGTGTTCCCTCTTTACGATTTTCGCAGATACCCAACTATCTTCGGAAGCGAGGTTAATCGCCATTCCGGAACCCAAATTGACCGTCACAACAAGGTGATTAACATCGACTAGTGTAATTCCGTCCATGCCCTTCATTGGTTCCGGTAATTCTACTTTCTGAACAAGCGAGTCAAGGAAGTGTTGGAGATCCCCCACCCGCCGCCAGGTTACTCAAAACTGCGGTGTGAAAGACTGGGAGCACGCGCAGGGGTAGGCGCAGGGTGATGGTCTCACGAGCCGCGCGCAAGTTGAACGATCCGTTTCCACCTGGCCGCTTCATTGTGCATGTCGGCCATCAATGATTTGTACCCCAACACCTCTGGGAAGATCACCTGTCTCTCACAAAATTCGTTGAACGCGGCTGTCTGAGCGATGCGACTGATCTCGTCTGACAGGACCTGCAGAACCGGCGCGGGCGTCCCTGCAGGAGCCATGAAGTCTAGCCACGACGAGAGCTCAAAGCCCTGTATGCCGGCTTCCGCGACAGTGGGAATATCCGGAAGTACTTTCCACCGCTTTGTCCCGGTCACCGCGAGGGCGCGCAACTTGCCTGCCTTGATCATGGGAAGCACGCCGGCCGATCCTTGGCAGGTAAAGGCGATGCGCCCGCCCGCGACATCGGTGATTGCAGTGGTCGTCTCCTTGGAGGCGACATGCTGAGCACTCGTTTTGCTCATATCGTTCAGCACCACACCACAAAGATGCGCCGTACTGCCGACGCCCTGTGACGAGTAGGTAACCTCGCCAGGCTTGCTCTTCATCGCGCGGATAAGGTCGGAAAGCGTGCGATAGGGCGAGTCCGCTGGCACCACCACGGCCAGAGGCAACCGCGCCACCCGCGCGACAGGGACAAAGTCCTTCTGTGGGTCGAACGAGGCAGGCGTCTCGGACAGCAGCGGTAACAAGTACATAGGAATGCCGGCCAACACGAGCGTGTAACCGTCCGGGGAAGCCCTCGCAGCCGCTGCATACGCCAGAAGCCCACCGGCTCCAGGACGGTCCTCCACCAAGACCGGTGTGTTCAAGCGCTTTGACAGCGGCTCGGAGATGTAGCGCGCCGTAACGTCGATTGACGTGCCTGCGGATGCCGGAATGATGATCCTTATCGGCTTCGAGGGATATTGCTGTGAGAAAGCCCGTTCCATTCCAAGCAGAGGTATTGCTGCAGCAGCCCCGAGCATCAATCTTCGAGTGCGATTCATCCATTGTCTCCTTGCATCAGCATCTCGTACATCAAACGCACGATTGCAGACTTGCAGAGGCAATTCTAATTGTTGGCATGGACCTGCGCATCCTGCCTCGGCAGTAAGGTGCTTTGCGCGCGGTGGGAAGCGACCGTTCCGGTTAGCAGCTCCTATGCCGGTGCACGCTTGACGTCAGCTCTTGAGGGCGGCAGAGCGCCGGCGTCGGTCAGGGCTTCCGCGCCGCGAAACAACGCAACCAGAAAGTCGACGAATACACGCACCTTGCGAGAAAGCCCCCGGCTACTGGGATATACCGCGTAAAGCTCAGCGTCGCCGGCCTTGGGGTTCACCGTAAAGTCGTTTAGCACTCTCACCAGCGCACCCTGCGCTATCGGTAAGCGGACCATCCATTCATGTACCACGATCAGGCCGAGCCCGGACATCGCAGCCGAGAGCAGCACCAGACCGTTGTCCGAACAGACAGTCCCTTGAACCTCAATCTCCTCATGTTGGCCATCCTTGGTGAATCTCCAAACGTTTCCATACGAACGGGCTGTGAACAGGACGCAATTGTGCTCGCGTAGGTCCGACGGCATCCGGGGAACTCCATGCCGCTCGAAATAGCTAGGAGACCCGCACACGATTCGCTGGCTGGGACTCAGACGTCTGGCTACGATCTCCGAATCTGGAATGTCGCCCATCCACACCGCCACGTCGATATTGTTGGCGACAAGGTCGAGCCTCTCATCCGTCAAGGAGATGTCAATGCTTAGATCTGGATACTGTTCCAGCAGCTTCGGCAGCGCCGGCACGATAATGGTCGTTCCGCTGGAAACGCGCAAGGAGACTCGCAGCACACCCTTCACGCTTTCCTGGAAAGACGTCGCCTCCGACTTGGCGTTATTGAGGTCATTGGCGATGACGCAGACGCGTTCATAAAACCGCCGACCCGGCTCGGTGAGTGAAAGGCTGCGGGTACTACGATTGAGTAGTCGCACGCCCAGCTCATCCTCGAGAGATTTCACCTGGCGCGCGACCGAACTGATGGAGGATTCGCGGCGGGCCGCTGCCGAGAAACTTCCCGCTTCGACAACCTTGATGAAAGTCTGGATACGCGTGAATTCGTCCATGCTACCTTGTCCCCTGTCTGGCCAGCCACCCTCCTCCAGTCTGCTAGAAGGGGTGTGCCTTTTATCGCACCGAGCGCGGAAACGCCAAGCACTTATGCAAGTGCCGTCTCGGTGGTCGTTTAAGTATACACGGTGCTCGGCTCGTCACTTAATTGTATCCTCGTCGGGCCGGCGTCGGGCCATCGCCACGCCCTACAAGAGCATTGAGGCTCCAATTCAAGAGGTGGATGTGGAACATTCTCCCGATATGGGAGAGACGGACTGAAATAGCGAAAGAGCATTCCGCCGAGACCAGTACCGGCCGTGGCCGGACGCCGCGCATCGATTCTTGCGATTTCTGGGAAGGACCTTGCCGATTGGGTGGATTGCGGCGCAGATGCCTCGCTTATATTGTCATGCATCAATTTTCCACGGCCCGCACCTCCCGCAGTCGCACCATTGCGCCCTGTAGGGAATGTGCAAGTCGTGGAAATTTCTTGACATGGTTGCGACCCGGTTTGCCGCAAGATCCGCGGTCCCGCTGGCAGCGCCGCCTATCGCGCGATCGTGAAAGGGCGCGAGGGCCCGCGGTCTATAGCTCGCGCGTTTCCGCGGTCGATGGAGCGAAGTAGATTCGATAGTGCCGAATGCTCCCCCGATGGCGCTAAGAGTCAAGGTTGCCCGCTTCCACCCGATGCAAAGGAGTCCACTGTGAACGTAACCCACCCAAATAGCGATGACACCATACGGCTATCGGTCAACGACGCGTCCGACCTGGGCAGTAAAGTTCTTGTTAAGCTGGGCTATACCCCGCAGGAAGCGGAAATTATCACTGACCACCTAGTGAGCAACGCCATAAGCGGCTATGCATTTGCCGGTCTGCCACGAATTCTCGCGATTGCGGACAGCCCAGAGTTGAAGAAGCCGCGGACTCCGGTAACTGTGATCCACGAAACCCCCGTTTCGGCGTTGCTCGACGGTGGCAATCACGTTGGGTACCTCTCTGTCAATCGTGCTACCGAGGTCACAATAGAGAAGGTACGCCGGTCTGGCATTGCAGTCGTAGCCGTGGCGAATAGCTGGTTCAGCGGCCGCAACGCGTACTACCTGGAGAAGATCGCGCGCGCCGGATTCGTCGGCATTCATACCGTCAGCAGCCCGCCCGTCGTGGTCCCGGTAGGAGCAAAGCGGCCGGCTCTGGGTACCAACCCCATCGCATTCGCGTTGCCCGGTGAGGTTGACCCCTTCATTTTCGACATGGGTACGGCTTCAACAATGTGGGGTGAGGTGTTGCTCAAAGCCTTCCTGGACGAGGAATTCCCCGACGCGCTAGGCGTCGACAGGGATGGTCGGCCGACCCGGCGGGCCAAGGAGATGGTGGAAGGCGGAATCGGCCCCTTTGGAGGGCACAAGGGCTATGGCATGTCGATTGCAATCCAGGCGCTCGGCCTGCTCGCTGGCGCGAAAAGGCGCAACGGGCAGGTGTGCGACTTCGGATTCCTGTTCATTGCATTTGATCCCGGGCTACTGATGCCGCCCGATCAGTTCAAGGCGGAACTGTCCGAGCTGCTCACATTCATCAAGACCCGACCGCGCCAGGATGGTGTCGATGAAATCCGCATCCCATCAGAGCGGGCGTTCCGGGAACGCGAACTGCTGCGGGAGCAAGGCATCGTGTTATCACGGCAGGTCTATGAAAGGTTCGACGCCATCCTCAGTGATCGTGAGTGACGGACGCGCGCCAGGCTATCGCTGCGGCCAACAACTCCGGAAGCGGATATCCGCGGAGAGGGTCCAACGCGTCTTCCTTGGAATTGTGCCGCTCTCGATCGAGTAGGCGCGTGTTGCCGGCGTCTCTAATGCAGAACCAGTCCGCGCAGACCTTTGCTTTGGCAGCAAGGATCCTTGCCATCAGGCCGCCTATGCAGTCATACCCCCGCTCCCTAGAATTCTTGCCATCAAGTCAGATGTTCAAGTGCGAGGGTTCTGCAACCCAGGGGAATGATGACGAAAGAAGAACTGACCGCGAGCCGGACCCGCCGATGGTGGAGCGCGCTGCGCGGATCATCCGGGAACTCGACGCCGAGGTGGCCACGCCGGCCCAGGCGCGCGAC
>NZ_JBIUHC010000266.1:0-8244 GCF_044627735.1 Cupriavidus sp. CuC1
CGCAATTGCGCTTCAGGACTGTTGGGGGCATGTTGCGGTGCATCACCGCCGGTCTTGCTGGTCATTATGCTCGTCCAGGAAGTGGCCCAGCCAGTGCCCGCCAAGGCCGCGCCGGTCGTATCCGGCGTGCTTGCCGGAATCTTCCATTGCAGCTTTCAAAGACGGGCTCCGGCGGCTCGGGCCGAAAAATCGAGCCGTCATTCTAGCTCACCCAAGCCCGGCGCGAAGCCCCTCCCATGGGTGCATCCAGGGTTTTAAGGCTTTTCGCCGGGCAATTCAGTTTTTACCGCCGCACAGGCAATGCCTCGCCTGTTGCTGGTTGCTTGCTACCTGCTACTTGTCATTCGGGTCCAGCGGCAGTGTCACCCGCCTCGGCCGGCCGCTCTCCGCCGCCGGGAACTGCACGAAAGCGCTGCGGATCAGGTAGGGCATCGCCGCCTGCAGGGACGTACCCTCGCCTCGGTGATTCGCCGTGACCTGGTAGACCCGGCGCCCGGTGGCGGCATCCTTGAAGAATACGCGCAGCGTGGACTGGGTGACAGGCACATCGCGCACCGTGGTCACCGGCGGCCAGTAGCCCGGGCCGCCCCAGCCGTACGGGCCCCAGGGGCGGTAGTAAGGCCCCCAGTAGGGGCCGGGATAAAAGCCGGGTGACCACGGGTCGACGTAATTGGTCTCCTGGATCCGCATCAGCCGCGCGTTGCTGTCGTACTCCATGTTGACCAGGTAGTGCGCCTGCGGCCGGGCCACCTGCTCGAAGCCGACCCCGGAGAGCGCCTGCGCCAGCCACTGCTCATAGGTCTGGTCCTCGAGCTGCGCCTCCTGGCCGCCGGTCCGATCGAACGCATACGTGCGCGGCGGATCGTTCTGCCAGTTGCCCTGGCGGAACGCCGTCACCTCCGTGGTGACGGTGCTGGCGCAGCCGGACAGCAGCGCCGCGCCGAGCAGCGCCGCGCTCAGCATCAGCCGGCTGCCGCGCAAGCCTTCGCCGGCTATCCGGCCCCAGCCCTGACCAAGCTTCGCCAGCCATTGTTTTGGCATCTTGCCCCTCATCGATTCGTTGTCCATTGTGTGACTCAGACCGTGCCGGGCGCTCGGAATTCCGGCGCGATCCGCCACCAGCGCCGCGCGCCCGAGCCGGGGCGCCCGCGCTTGGCTACAATGGGTTCTTCAGTGCCGTGGCACGCGACCCCGGCAGCGGCTTCCCGCCCTGCCCCCCCTGCCGTGACCATGGCGACCATGCCGCCCCAAGTGGCCCTCAGAGGACAGGATCCCTTCATGCTGCGCACCGACACGCCCGTTACCGTCCATCGCAAAGACTATACTCCGCCGGCCTTCGCCTTTGAGCACGTCGACCTCAACCTCGAGCTCGATCCGGCGCGCACCGTGGTCACCAATACCCTGCGCTTCACGCGCCAGGCACCCGGCCCGCTGGTGCTGGCCGGCGAGGCACTGGAGCTGGTCGGGGTCCGCCTCGACGGCAAGCCGCTGGAAGGCGCGCAGCAGGCGCCCGGCAGCCTGACCCTGCCCGAGCTGCCCGCGCACGGCACCCTGGAAATCGTCACCGCCTGCCAGCCGGCCGCCAACACGTCGCTGTCCGGCCTCTACGTCTCCAACGGCAACTTCTTCACCCAGTGCGAAGCCGAGGGCTTCCGCAAGATCACCTATTACCTGGACCGCCCCGACGTGATGTCGACCTTCCGGGTCACGTTGCGCGCACAGCGCGCGGACTACCCGGTACTGCTGTCCAACGGCAACCTGATCAGCGAGCGCGAGCTGCCCGATGGCCGCCACGAAGCCGTCTGGGAAGACCCATTCAAGAAGCCCGCCTACCTGTTCGCGCTGGTGGCCGGCAAGCTGGAATGCATCGAGGAGCGGATCCGGTCCGCCTCCGGCAAGGAAAAACTGCTGCAGGTCTGGGTGGAGACGCAAGACCTGCCCAAGACGCGCCACGCCATGGATTCGCTGATCCACTCGATCCGCTGGGACGAGCAGCGCTTCGGCCTGGAGCTCGACCTGGACCGCTTCATGATCGTCGCCGTGGGCGACTTCAACATGGGCGCGATGGAGAACAAGGGCCTCAACATCTTCAACACCAAGTACGTGCTGGCCAACGCCGAGACCGCCACCGATGCCGACTTTGGCAATATCGAATCCGTGGTCGGGCATGAGTACTTCCACAACTGGACCGGCAATCGCGTGACCTGCCGCGACTGGTTCCAGCTCTCGCTCAAGGAAGGCCTGACGGTGTTCCGCGACCAGGAATTCTCGGCCGACATGATGGGCTCCGAATCCGGGCGCGCGGTCAAGCGCATCGAGGACGTGCGCATGCTGCGCCAGGTGCAGTTCCCCGAGGACGCCGGCCCCATGGCGCATCCGGTGCGCCCGGACAGCTACGAGGAGATCAACAACTTCTACACCGTGACGGTGTACGAGAAGGGCGCCGAGGTCGTGCGCATGTACCAGACCCTGCTGGGCCGGGACGGTTTCCGCAAGGGCATGGACCTGTACTTCCAGCGCCACGACGGCCACGCCGTCACCTGCGACGACTTCCGCGCCGCCATGGCTGACGCCAACGGCCGCGACCTGACCCAGTTCGGACGCTGGTACAGCCAGGCCGGCACGCCGGTGGTGGCGGTGCGCACCGCGTGGGACGCCGCCACCGGCACGCTGGCGCTGACGCTGTCGCAAAGCTGCCCCAAGGTCGGCATCGAAACGCACCCCGGCACGCCGGACAAGCTGCCCTTCCATATTCCCTTTGCGCTGGGCCTGATCGATGCCAGCGGCGCCGACCTGCCGCTGCAGCTCGAGGGCGAAAGCCAGCCCGGCGCCACCACGCGCGTGCTGGACTTCACCGAGGCCGAGCAGACCTTCCGCTTCATCAACCTGCCGCGCGGCGCCGAGCCGCCGCTGGCCTCGCTGCTGCGCGACTTCTCCGCGCCGGTCATCATTGACGCCGAGTACAGCGAGGCGCAGCTGACCTTCCTGCTGGCGCACGACAGCGATCCGTTCAACCGCTGGGAAGCCGGCCAGCGCCTGACCACGCGCGCGCTGCTGCAACTGGTGGTCCAGAGCCAGGCCGGCCGCGAGCTCCAGCTCGAGCCGGCGCTGGTGGCCGCGCTGCGCACCGTGCTCAACGACCAGCAGCTCAGTCCCGCCTTCCGCGAACAGGCACTGACACTGCCGGCCGAAGCGTATCTCGCCGAGCGCATGGGCGTGGCCGATCCGGCCGCCATCCACCGCGCCCGCCAGTTCATGCGCGAGGCGCTGGCGCGCGCGCTCAAGGCCGACTGGCTGGCCGCATTCGAAGCCAATGCCACGCCGGGCGCCTACAGCCCGGATGCCGTGTCCGGCGGCAAGCGCGCGCTGCGCAACCTGGCGCTGGGCTACCTGGCCGACAGCGGCGATGCCGCCATGCAGGCGCTGGCCGAAGCGCAATACAAGGCCGCCGACAACATGACGGACCGCTTCACCGCGCTCGGCGCGATGGTCAATACCTTTGCCCCGGGGCGCGAAGCCGCGCTGGCCGACTTCTACCAGCGCTTCGAGCAAGACCCGCTGGTGATCGACAAATGGTTCTCGCTGCAAGGCACGCAGCGCGGCACCGTGGGGCCGCAAGGCGCCGGCCACGCAGGCAAGCGCACCATCGACACCGTGCGCGCGCTGATGCAGCACCCCGCCTTCAACCTGCGCAACCCCAACCGCGCGCGCTCGCTGATCTTCAGCTTCTGCGCGGCCAACCCGGCCCAGTTCCATGCCGAGGATGGCTCGGGCTACGCCTTCTGGGCCGAGCAGGTGCTGGCGCTGGACGCCATCAACCCGCAGGTGGCCTCGCGCCTGGCGCGGGTGATGGACCGCTGGCAGAAGTACGCGCTGCCGCTGCGCGACCGCATGCGCGCCGCGCTGGAACAGGTGGCGGCTGCCAGCGACCTGTCCCGCGATGTGCGCGAGATCGTGAGCAAGGCGCTGGCGCCGTAAGTCGGCGCCAGGCGGGCCGGGGCGGGGCCGGCAGCGCCGCGCGCCGGCCCCGCCGACAGCACCCCACCGGCCGGTGGCAATGCTTGCCAGGCTGGCGCCCATGTAGAATTGCGGCCATTCAAGGAGAATCCCCATGAGTCGCATCAGCCTCACCCGCTACCTGGTCGAGGAGCAGCGCCAGCACAACACGATCGAGCCCGAACTGCGGCTCCTGATCGAAGTGGTGGCGCGCGCCTGCAAGGCCATTTCCAACTCTGTCAGCAAGGGCGCCCTCGCCGGCATCCTCGGCTCGGCCGGCACCGGCAACGTGCAAGGCGAGACCCAGCAAAAGCTGGACGTGATCGCCAACGAAGTCCTGCTCGACGCCAATGAATGGGGCGGCCACCTCGCCGCCATGGCGTCCGAGGAAATGGACAGCATCTACGAGATCCCGAACCGCTATCCCAAAGGCGAATACCTGCTGCTGTTCGATCCGCTCGACGGCTCGTCCAACATCGACGTGAACGTGTCGATCGGCACCATCTTCTCGGTGCTGCACATGCCCAAGCCGGGCCAGACCGTGACCGAGGCCGACTTCATGCAGGCCGGTAGCCGTCAGGTCGCCGCCGGCTACGCCGTGTACGGCCCGCAGACCACGCTGGTGTTGACCGTCGGCAACGGCGTGCACATGTTCACGCTGGACCGCGAGGCCGGCAGCTTCGTGCTGACGCAATCCGACGTGACGATCCCGGAAGACACCAAGGAATTCGCGATCAACATGTCCAACATGCGCCACTGGGCCCCGCCCGTACGCCGCTATATCGACGAATGCCTGGCCGGCGACGAAGGCCCGCGCGGCAAGAACTTCAACATGCGCTGGATCGCCTCGATGGTGGCCGACGTGCACCGCATCCTCACGCGCGGCGGCATCTTCATGTACCCGTGGGACAAGCGCGAGCCGGAGAAGCCCGGCAAGCTGCGCCTCATGTACGAAGCCAACCCGATGGCGATGCTGGTCGAGCAAGCCGGCGGCGCCGCCACCAACGGCCATGAGCGCATCCTCGACATCCAGCCTGAGAAGCTGCACCAGCGCGTGTCGGTGATCCTCGGCTCGAAGAACGAAGTGGAACGCGCGACCCGTTATCACCAGGAAGACAAACCGGCCGCCTGATCGCCGGCGGCTTCATCGCACCTGAAGAAACGCAACGCCGCGGCGCTAGCCGATAGCAAGATATGTTGAAAAATTTGGGGGCAGTCCTGGTGACTGCCCCCATTTTCTTTTCACTGGTATCCGATCCGGGGCGTTGATCCGACGACGCTTCACGGGACTATTTGCCCTGCCTTGCTTCCAGCTCGCGAATCAGCGCACGGGCCTCGTCGCCTTCCGGTATCGGCTTGCCGCTATCGCGCCATTGCACCGCCGCCTTGAATCCCTCGACTTGCGCGTACCGGCGAAACCAGAGTCCCTCCGGGTTGTGCCGTGTAATGCCGTCGAACATGGTCGCCATCATCTGCGATTGCTCCAGCCCCATTGTCAGCATGACTTGATTGACCACCAGCTTGTGCATGGCAAGGTGGCTGCGCGGAACGCCGGCAATCCGGTTGGCAAGCTTGAGCGTCGTCGCCTCTAGTTCACCGATGGGAACGACCTCATTGGCAAGGCCCCAGGCTGCGGCAGTGTGCCCGTCAATCGTGTCTCCGGTGAACATCAACTGTTTGGCGCGCGCCGGGCCCAGCCGATAGGTCCACATCGCCGTGGTCGGACAGCCCCAGACGCGCGTCGGCATGTAACCGATTCGCGCATCCTCGGCCATCACCAGCAGGTCGCAGCTCAAGGCGATGTCGCTGCCGCCGGCAACCGCATAGCCATGGACCTTGGCAATCGTAGGCTTGCTGCAGCGCCACAGACTCATGAAGTCTTCGGTGTTGCGCTTCATGTATGCGTAGTCGACCATGGGATCCCAAGGATACGTCTCTTGCTGGCATGGGTGCTCGATGGTCTGCTCCGCGGTGTCGGCCAGGTCGTAGCCGCCGCAGAACCCTTTGCCGGCACCTTCCACCACGACAACGTGGACGTCGTCATTGGCTTGCGCCCATTCGACGGCGGCTCGAATCTCTCGTGGCGTCTCGCCGTTGATCGCGTTTAGCCGCTCCGGCCGATTGAGGAGCAGGCGCGCGACGCGTGGCGATTGCGGATCCTGCTCGATCGTCAATGTAGAAAAATCTGGCATCTTGAAGTTCCGTTGTTGCGTCGTGGAAGAGGATGAGATTTCTGACCGTCATGACTGACTGTAGGGAACGCTCTATTGACAGTCAACACGTCAGACGCGCCCGGCTCACAGGCCAGTCAGACCCGGTCGAGCGTGCCATCCAGACCCTGGCTGCGACGGTCTCGCAGCCTTCATGCATGGCCGAACTCGAGCTTTGGGCGGTTGCACGCACCGATCCGGATCTTCGTGCTGCACTCGTGGCTGCCGAGCGCCCCGCGCGCAAGGAGAACGAGCGTGTCGTCGCCGAAGTCTTCGCCCAGGTTAGCGACCGGCCGGGGTATGCGCCCGTAATGGCAATAAGCCTCGAGTTTCTCCGTGGCCTTGCGATTTCCGGCGTGCTTCGCCGCAGCCCTGCGCGACGACAGCAGCTAATCAGCCAATGGACGTGGGCCGCAAGGCTTCTGCTTGAACAGGAATTCCCGGTGGATAGCTGACGCCTGCAACCGCTGCTTGCTTCTGGAGCCACAATGACACGACAGCACGCATCACTGACTCACTCCTATTCGCCCGCCGACAAGACGCGCGAAGTGCTTGCTGTTTCGACTGGCGAAGCCTTGCGCCGGGCGGCGAGCGCGGAGCCACGCCGAGCGGCGCTTGTCGAGGTCGTGCCGGAGGGCGCATACGCCCTCCATTTCTACTAGGTCCTTTCGCAGAGAATCCCACATGAAACCGACCAAAGCATGTCCTGTCGTGCTAAGAACAGCGCAGAAGCGCCTTGAGATCCGGGCAGTTGAGCATCCTCTGGCCGGCCTTCACCTGGTTCATGATCTTCGTCACCCACTACCGCTTCCGCCGCCGATGGGTCGCCGCCGGCAACCGCCCCCTGGCCTTCCGCATGCGCGGCTTCCCCGTGCTCACGCTGCTGGGCGCCGGCATGTTGCTCGCCATCATGCTGACCACCCTGTTCACCGAAGCCTTCCGCATGACGCTGCTCACCGGCATCCCCTTCCTGGCGGCGCTCAGCGTGGCCTACCTGCTCTGGTTCCGCCAGCGCGCCGAAACCACGCCACTGGCCGCCAACGACGCCGCCTGAATGACCGCGCCGCCACCTGGCGGCGCCCCTGCGGGGGCTCCCGGCAAAATTTTTGCGCCGGGGCTTCCCAGTAAAAAAAAACGCTGCTATGATTGCGGGCTTCATCCAGTTGTCAACGGATGATGGGCCGAAGTAGCTCAGTCGGTAGAGCAGCTCATTCGTAATGAGAAGGTCGGGGGTTCGATTCCTCTCTTCGGCACCATAAGATTCAAGCACAAAGCCCAACCTGTCCGGTTGGGCTTTGTTGTTTCTGGGGTTCATGTAGCCAGCGGTACCGGGTTTTCGGACTAGGCGATGACGACAACGGCAAAGCCAGCAAAGAAGATGACTCGCGGCGGAGCTGGGCGCGGTCATGGCCGCAAGCCAATCAGCGAAGCCGAGCCTACCGTCTCGTTGTGCATGACGCAAGGGCGGCGCGCAAGCTGGACCGCGCATGAATGTACTGGGCTACTTGATGCGTTTTTGCGTTGAGCTTGCCATCTCGCCCGCGCCAACGTGGACGATTTGCGTGGCCCCGACCTCTTCATCCTTCTTTAGCCCCAAGACAGCCTCAACGATGTAGCTAGCGGCGGCGGGTACCACGGAAGGCTCAACCGCGCGGCCGGCCTCGATTTGCTTACTTCCGAGGAAATCGGTACGGCGCCTGAGGAAGTCCCACCTTACGGCCCGAAACTTTGCACCATAGTCGAAAGCCCTGTTGGCCATTTGCCAGCCGACCACGTTGTAAAGGCGAAGGCCGGTGCGCGCGTCGTACCATGCCGCGCCGAGAGGGCCATCGTCGCCACTCAGGCCCGTATGACCATACGCATAGCGGGCCAGCCGATAGACCGGGTCATCGTCACGGTGAGCGGCGTTCGTGGGGTCAACCTTAACCAGAACGTTATTTACGGCCCCGTAGGCATCCAGAAGCGTAAGCGCTAAATCCAGCACACCTTGAGTATTCAAGGAGTTCCGGACTTTGGGCGACGATCAGTCTCGCTCAGG
>NZ_JBIUHC010000267.1:0-8193 GCF_044627735.1 Cupriavidus sp. CuC1
CATGAGCGCGGCGTCCGCCGTCAATTCGAAGGGTGCCTTCTGGTTTGCAACGTATGAAGGCGGGCTCAGCGGTGAGTAGTTTGTCACGCTGCTCAAGAAGCTGATGTTCAATCGAAAGAAGGCAGTACATCTGATCGTCGACGGATTGCCAGCGCATAAGAAGGCCCTCGTCAAGGACTACGTTGTCAGCACGCAGGGCAAACTGACCTTGCATTTCCTACCCGGTTACGCCCCTGACCTCAATCCAAGATGAGTTGGTATGGAGTCACGTCAAGCGCAACGGTGTCGCGCGGCGCCCTTTGCAAAAAGGCGAAAAACTGGGCCCGCGAATTCACGAGCAGCTTGCACAAATTAGACGCAATCCGAAGCTCGTGCGCTCGTTCTTCAGGCATCCGTCTGTCCGCTATATTTCTGACCTATGAGTAATTGCGGACTTCTGTGCTGGCGTCAGTGCGTCGACGTTGGTCGCCCCGGGTTTCCAGTGCTTTGAACCCTCTGCGGACAATTCCCTGGACGCAACAGACCCCGCATCGCCGCGGGTAATTGAGTCCAAAGCACCCCCGCGCAGGCAATGCATCATAGTTTTTGACGACAAAAAGCAGGTGTGGCTCTGTGTGTGGGGGAGTAGTTTTTGGCGTCAAAATACCTGCGCATCGTCATGCCAATCAGCCGTGCGCAGCCTTGCGCATGCCCAGTGACGGTTGGTGTGCACAACCTTGCGCACGACCTGTGGCGAACGGTGTGCACAGCCTTGCACAGGTTTCGACGACGAACGGTGTGCGCGGTAAGTACCACTTTCGACGACGAAAGTTGCACATCGCTCGCTACTCCCATCCAGCACAGGAGGAGCCCCGCGCGCCACGCTCGAGCGTGACGCTACGAAGCCCCTTGCTTGCAAGTAGTCACTCGGCGCAGTTAAGACCCCAACCTCTTCCGGCGCAGGAGGGCGCTCCCCCCCCTTGCTATCAAGCGCGCTTCGCTTGTGCCGCAGCGTGTGCTGCTTGTGCGTAAGGCTTAGGGCAGAGCCCGCGGACTAGCCGGCGCCTGCGTCGGAGGGCCCAGCGTACGCGGAGTGGGAAGGCGGTTGCACGAGCGGGGGGGGGGGAAGCCTAGCCCGCCTGCAGGCGCCGGCAGGGGGCAGAGACAGGAGCGCGGGCGGACCCTGCGGCGGAACGGGCAATGCTCGAGCGAGGTTAAGGTAGAGCGCCCGTGGCGCGGTATGGCGTCGGGGACGTAGCGAGCGAAGCTAGTAGCGCGCTCCATGCCGCAGTTCAGCCATGACAGACTCCGTCATCGACACCTACGTTTGGCACCCTGGTCCTGCTAAAGGGTATGAAAAAATGTGTTCTATTGTCGCCTTTCTATTTGATGACCCGCGGTGGGGTAAGCGCATCAAGGCCCTTGCCGGACTTACCAAGGGCTAAAGAAAAAAAGCTTAGTTTACATGGTAGTGCTAAGACCCGTGCTTTCCTGCGAAAAGGCAGCCCCGCGGGGCCGATAGTAATGTCAGCTCGAGCTGCTCGCGGAGCTTTGCCGTGTCAGAACTCTATTGTTGATTCGGCGCGGTCTGACACTCGAGTTGCGCCGGAACTTTGCAAAGCGCGGTAGGGCTCGTCGTTCGATAAATGTGTATAGTATCGTCCTATACAAAAATGGTGTCCTCGTGGCCGAAAAAACTGTTTCCGTCAGCTATCGGGTATCGCCCCAATTCAAGCAGCTATTAGAAACTGCAGCTGCAAATGAACGGCGCAGCCAGACCAACATGCTCGAGAAACTTGTTTTCGAGTACTGTCAAGTTCATGGCATTGAAGTGCCGACCTCCCCTGAAGCCTCTACTCCGTTGGAATACCGCCCATGACCGAAGGCGCGTCCCTTGTCATTGACCTGCTCGACTACATCGAGCAAGTCGAAAAACTGAAGTCCAAGCCTCCCTTCAGCATCCCTGCCGAATATTTCGTCGCACACCAGCATGAACTCAAAGGGCTACCGGCCCTAGAGTTCAACCTGCAGGATGCGGATGATGACGTCTGGCTGCGAGTGCCGCGGCTGCAGGAATGTCTCGCTCCCGAACCCGTTGAGCAGCTCAAGCCGTGGATTACCCTGCCCAAGACGCCGGAGAAACAGCCTGAGCTCAAGCAGGAATCGGTAGTCATGGAGGGCAAAAAAGAGGTCTCTCGCGCCAAGCTGAGCGACCATCCTGTGATTACGGGCCTATTCAACGAATACGTCACGAGCCAGTGGGAGCCGTGGGCCGCAGCCGAAAGACCGCGACGGAAGACAATTTCGCGGTACAACCAGCTGTTTTCTCTCCAGCAGGCGATTGCCTCGGACGGAGCCGAAACACCCCTTGAGCTGGTATGGGGGATAGGCTACGCAGCCTGGAAAAAAGAGGATTTCGGTACGCCTGTTCGCTACCCCCTCCTTGTTCAGTCCTGCGAAATCAGCCTGAACCCCACGACCTTTGACATCGAGGTCCGGCCGCGTGACGTAGAGCCTAGGCTGGAGTTGGACTGCTATGCGGAAATGGAGCTGCCCGGCGTGCGGCAGCTTGAGGCGTTCTGGAAAAGTACGTTGGCCAATGGCGCCAATCGGGTGAATCCCTTCGAGGCATCGTCGTACGACGGTGTTCTGAAAGCTGCTGTGGGCCATCTGGACCAAACAGGCTCTTATGAGGCCCGCACGGACGATGTCACCCCTCCTTCGCCCGGAGATAAGCTGCAGGTGACAAACACCTGGGTACTGTTTGCTCGCAAGCGCTCGGGCGATATCTTCATTGAAGACGTTCGTCGCCTGAAGAAGACCATTGAGCGTGCGCCAACGCTGCCTCCGGTCATCCGCGGTTTTGTGGAACGAGGAGAGGACACGGTTCGCGTCCAGCCCTCGCAACCGTTTCGCGGTCTGTCGACCAGTGACGGTGGAGCCGGGACGTTTGAGCTGTACTTCACCGCCGGTCTCTGCCGAAGATTGGGCCGCGGTCCAAGCCCTACTGGAGTGGCGAGGCGAAGCACGCAAGACCCTGGCACGCTGGGGTTCGCTTTCTGCAGAGTTTGGCCTCCCGGCTCCGGCTCCCGGGCTCGAAGAAGGCTTCCGGAGTCTAGTCCAGTGTCAAGCACTCATCCGTGATGTTCGAATATTGGTGTTCGAATATGAAGAGCACCTCCTTGGACGCATCCAAGCCGTCTTTGGCAAGCAGCACGCAGAAGGTGTGTTGAACGGAGGGGCAGCGGCCTTGGTTTCCGTTCGAAACAGCCTATTGGCACATGTCGACAAAGGCCGGCTGGCTTACGCCATGAAGCGTGTTGAAGAGTTGCTGCAGAAGCTCGAGGGTCACTCGGGCCCCATTGTCGAGGACATGCGCTCGTTCCTTGCCAATTCCGTCGGCGATGCTGATGAGGATGAGGGCGTCCAACAAACCGAGTGGCTTGCGCTACAAACCGAACTGTCCCGACTGAACAGCCTGCACTCAGCGCTGGATAAAATTGCCTCTGTTGCAGAGGCGATTGAAAAGGCCGGCGCGCCCAACTGGGCAGACCGTCTTCGGTCCGTTTCTGCGGAGCCGGGGCATGACCCACAGACGCCCGCGAGCTGGCTGGAAGCCTGGAACTGGCGCAAGGCGTGCATGTTCCTGGAGCGCATTGACGGCCACCAACAATTGCGCCGGCTGTTCGACGAACGCCGACAACTCACCGGTGCCCTGGCCAAGACATACCAAGACTTGGTTGCAGAGAAAACATGGCTGGGAGTGTTCAACAATTCTCCGGACAGCATTCGTCAGGCACTGCAGGCCTACCTCAATGCCGTCCAAGCCATGGGCTCCGGCACGGGTGTCCGAGCTATTCGCCATCGAAGGACGGCCCGGGAAGCTATGACGCGGGCGTACCAAGCGGTGCCTTGCTGGGTTTTGCCGCAATGGCGTGTCTCCGAGACCATTCCGCCGGAGGTGGGGCTCTTTGACCTGGTGGTGTGCGACGAAGCCAGCCAAATGGATATCTGGGCGCTCCCTGCACTGCTTCGCGGCAAGAAACTGCTGATTGTCGGGGACCACAAGCAAGTGTCCCCGTCGGCGGTTGGCACTGCAGAGGAGAAAATCAAAGAGTTGAGCACGCGATTTCTTGCGAATCAGCCGCACGGCTCTGAGATGACACCCGATAAGTCGATTTACGACCTGGCGCGCGTGGTGTTCGCCGGCAATTCTGTGATGCTCAAGGAACACTTCCGATGTGTTCCCGCCATCATTGAGTTCTCGAATCGGGAGTTTTATCAGGGGGATATTAAGCCGCTGCGCTTACCCAAGGCCAATGAGCGCCTCGACCCGCCGCTGGTTGACGTCCTGGTCAAGGGTGGTGTTCGCCAAGGGGATGTGAACAAGCCCGAAGCCAAGGCCATTGTCGATGAGATTGAGACCATCCTGAAGGATGCGGAGATGGCGGGCCGTACTATCGGTGTCGTCACCCTACTGGGCGTGGAGCAAGCCGCGTATATCCAGAAACTGGTCTCCGAACGACTCTCGCCGGCCGATATCGTCGAGCGCAAGATTGCTGTAGGGCCGCCGCCGGTCTTCCAGGGGCGGGAACGGGACATCATGCTGGTATCGATGGTGCTGGCGCCGGGCAACCGTGCCGCGGCCTCGAAGGCGGACATGGAGCAGCGATTCAACGTAGCGCTGTCTCGTGCGCGGGACCGGACCTACCTGTTCCGGTCTGTCTCGGAATCGGAGTTCAAGGCGGAAACGCTTAACGCCCGACTCATCCGGCATTTCCGCCAACCCTTTACACAAGACGCTCGCAAGGTGGAGGTCCTTCGTGAGCGCTGCGAGTCTGGGTTCGAGCTGGAAATGTTCGATGCCCTGGTGCAGCGAGGCTATCGTGTCGAGCCGCAGGTCCAATGTGGCGGGTATCGCATTGACTTCGTGGTTGAAGGCAAGGAGGGGAGACGTCTCGCGGTCGAATGCGATGGTGACCAATTCCATGGGCCTGGCCAATGGGGTGACGACATGGCGCGGCAGCGTGTGCTTGAGCGTGCAGGCTGGACGTTCTGGCGTTGCTTTGCCTCGAGCTTCACACGCCGCCGCGAGGAGGTACTGAACGACCTGTGGACTACGCTTGGCCAACTGGGCATCGAACCGCTGGGCACCGAGACAGTAGACAACTCAGTCTGGGTCCACTCGAAGGAAGTGGACCCCTATAACCTGGAAGCCTTGGAAGTCGAGGACCTCTAACCCAGTCAGCCGCCGGTATCTGCAAACGGCCAGCCATCCCCAGTTCCGGGGCTGGCTTTGTGCTCTGTGAGTCTGTCCGCAGGCTTAAGGGTTGCGCTTCGCTTTCGCTTTCTAGGGGCCAGCTTGCCTTCCTGCTCGCTGGGGTTGCACGACATCCCGCTTTGTAGATAGGGCGCTTCATTTGGCAGTTCTTACCGAGCGAAGCAAGACAACCAGCCGGACGGCTTCTGGACTTATTAGCCTTCATGCCCTCATAACTCAACATCGGTCGCTTGGACGGTCAGACTGGGGTGAGCGTTTTCCCGATTGCGATGGCTCGGCTATCGAAGATGGGACAACTTGTTACCCCGTTACCGGTGTTACCTCCGCTGGGTGAATACAGCTGGCGGACGTTCGTTGTCTCAAGAAAATCTTGCTCCAAGCGAGAGAAGACACTAAATGTCTGGTCCGTCTGTGAGAATTCCGCTGCCGGAACGACGCTTTTGGCCGCAGCAGGCCGACGACCAATGCCGCCGGCGATTTGACAGCGATGTTCTCTTGCCCGCGATATTCCACGCGTATGCCTACCTTCTGGCCGAGCCGACCGAGTTCAATGGCGTCCTGCCAACCGGCCTCATAGTCCAGTTCCACTATCGTCACGCCTTCTGTCTCCAGGAGCCTTAGCGCCTCCGCTTTGGTGCCAGCTCGAGCTGTCGCCATTTCGTTCTCCCCACTCACATCCTCGGCGCATATGGGCCACGCCCTGCACCCGCACAATATTGTAATCGCCGGCGGAGCATTGAACCCGATACGCCTCTCCGGCGATTAACATTCACGGGTATGCGGGATGCGGGGGGCGCAAGGGCGAACAACGAGAGAGGTCTGCGGCGTCGCCGCCTCCATGCATTGAATCAATCTATGACTGGTCTACCCTTTCCTGACTGGGCAGAAGAGGACGAAAGGATAGCATTCACAGAGAGGTATTTCAGCGCCTGCTTAATATTATTCAACTGAGCTATATTCACAGAGTTGATGAAAATCCGGCGAAGTGCTGTAGGATATCGAACTGTTATTAATAGACGGAGATTGAAATGGCAACCTACAAGCAACTCATCGCAGAGAAGGAGGCGTTGGAAGCGAAGCTCATCGAAGTTCGTCAAACCGAAGTGGCTGGCGTCATTGAGAAAATCCAGACTTTGATGGCAGAGTATGAGTTGACGGCCGACGACATTGCACCGAAACGTCGCCGTGGCCGCCCGGCGGCCGGCGATAAGCCTAAGGGTGCGGCGAAGGAGAAGGCCTCGCTGCCGCCAAAGTACATGGACCCGAAGACTGGTGCCACCTGGACTGGTCGCGGCCGCGCGCCGGCCTGGCTCGGAAAGAATCGTGACAAGTTTCTTATTGCCGAGTAGGTATAGCGTGATGTGACAGACGCCAGTTCTCGGCGTGCTTGGGCGCTGCCCGCTATAGGCACCCTCAACAATTTTTGTTATCCTGATTTGAGCGCTAGTGACGAAAGCAGAATACTTCGGACGATGCGCTATTCACGAAAAACCTTGGACTAGTCCATATGGCAACTAAACCTACCGCGAAGACTGTAACCAAAGCAGCCTCTAAGGCTGCCGCCAAGAGGGCTGCTCCCGTGAAGGCTGCGGCAAAGAAGGCAGCTGTGGCCGCGCCGGCGGCTAAGCCGTTGAAGGAGACATTCAACAAGTCGAGTCTCCTCGCCCACCTGGTCGCGCAAACCGAACTGGAAGCGAAGACGGTCAAGACCGTGTTGGCTCATCTGGAAAACACCATTGTCAGCGCCCTGCACAAGAAAGGCGCAGGCGAATTTACGCTGCCGGGCCTGCTGAAGGTCACTGCCACTCAGGTGGCGGCGACGAAGAAACGCTTCGGAAAAAATCCGTTCACCGGGGAGGACCAATGGTTCGCAGCGAAGCCGGCAACCGTCAAGGTCAAGGTTCGCCCGCTGAAGAAGCTGAAGGACGCGGCGCTGTAACTTGCGTATAGGGCCAATAAAAAAGGAACCTGGGAAGGCTAGCCGTTAGCAAGAAGTGTTGAAAAACTGAGGAAACCGCCCCTCGGGTCCTTGCCCAGCCTCGGGCGACTCGCCAACGGCTGCCGACGAATTCTCCGGCAGCCCTCGTCGCGGGTCGGCCCAGACCCGCGAGAGCCCATCCATGCCGGATGAGAAGAAGTCCATGTCCTCTGCTTCTACGCAGCGCGTGAAGCGGCTGGTAATCTCGAGTCTACGGCTGCTCAGGTGTCGTTGACTGTTTCCTGCTCCGCCGGAATGTAAATTTCAAGTAACTCACAGTCCTCCGACCACCCGACGACTGTGTGGCGAATGCCCGGTGGTTGAACCCAGCATGAGCCGGCGGTCAGCCTTTGCAAACCAATATTTTCGAAGTCGGTTTCGAGCCAACCATTCAGGCAGTACACCATCTGGAACTGCAAGTTGTGGTGATGCCGAACGCTGAACTCGGGCCGGTACGGCGCTATCATGCGGATGACATGTGCTCGCGCGAGCCCGTTCGTTGCCGCCGCTACGCCGAGGTCCCGATAGGCCGAGTAGCCCCGCAGACCGCCGGTCTTGAAGTCGGCCTCGCTGAGGTGGCTGACGACGAAGTGCTGGCCTCCAACCGGAAGTGGTTGCTCCATTCTTCTTCTCCAAATGTCTGGCAATCAACGTAAGCACCGCTTTCAAGATTAGAAGTGCCAGAGCCACGGGTCCAGCTTGGATTGGTGTGCAGCGTGCGCCAGCGCTCACTCTACATCTGGTCTTACCAGCCGCTGCACCGCGCGCAACGGCCGCTTGTGCTGGTCGGATAATTAGTGTGGGGTACCGAACGAAAAAAGCGCGGAGCCAGCTCTATAGCTGGCTCCGCGTTTCAACACTTTTTGTTAACGGCTAGCCTTACATTCCGCACGTCGAGAACACAATTTGACGCGAATTTCGTTGCTAGCCTGGCGTCCGAAAGGCGTGCTCTGAG
>NZ_JBIUHC010000268.1:0-8077 GCF_044627735.1 Cupriavidus sp. CuC1
CGGTGGGCGCGGTTTCGGCATGG
The DNA here is from genome assembly GCF_044627735.1 of Cupriavidus sp. CuC1. Classification (NCBI taxonomy): domain Bacteria; kingdom Pseudomonadati; phylum Pseudomonadota; class Betaproteobacteria; order Burkholderiales; family Burkholderiaceae; genus Cupriavidus; species Cupriavidus sp. CuC1. Next base: position 24 of record NZ_JBIUHC010000268.1, read on the forward strand.
TGCACCTCCTGTTTACTCAAGATAGGCACTGTCCGAAAAAGCGGGTCATCTCCACTTTCTGCATGCCCAGCGTATCCATCAGCGCGATGATATCGAGCGCAACGGCCGCCGGCTGGCCGTTGCGCATGGATTCCTTCGACAGGAAGGTCGTCGAACCATAGCCGCGCAGGTACGGAACAATCACGCGGTATCCGTGCGACGCGAGCAGAGGCGCGACGTCGACGAAGCTGTGGATGTCATAGGGCCAGCCGTGTAGCAGGACGACGGCTGGCCCGTTAGCAGGGCCAGCCTCCGCGTAGCCGACGTTGAGTAGCCCTGCGTTGATCTGCTTGATCGATGCAAAGGCCGCATGGGTACCCGGCCTGGTCGAGGGCAGGGGCGCCGGCTTCGATTGATTGGTCTGGGCTTTGGCGGACGTTAAAACGCCGAACTGTACTGTAGCGAGCGTCAAGGCGGCCGTGCCCAGAAAGCCTCGACGAGGCAGATCGATTTTATCCGTCATTTTTTTCTCCTCGCGCTGATGCGGAATCGTTCATCGGGGCGGTGCTTTACTTATCTTGGCGTGGCTGCGATTCCCGGTAGCATGGCACCTTTGCGTCATAGCTATCAGAATCGAAACGACGATGTTGCTGCCAGTGCGATCAGACAACTGTTCTTGTATAGCACCGGATTTGCTCGCGTTCACAAAAAATAGCCGAGACAAGGCGCCCGCTTGTACACGCTTGGTCGTGCGGCCGGCCCGTGTTGGCGCCTTGGTCGATTGCATGATGCGGCGGCTATGCGTCTTGCCTTTGTGCAATAGGCACGGTGCGTCGCTTTCTCAAGCTAAGGTTCCGTCACGCGAGAACTCGGAGGCATTGAGCTTGACGAAGTCGAGCATGCTGGTGGGCGCCTTGCCCGTAAGCTTGTATAGATCGTCAGTCAAGCGATCGTAGCGCCCCTCTGCGTGGAACTCTGCCATCACCGCGAGGTGCTTGACGAGGTGGCCAGGGACGCCAGCTTTCCGAAGCTTGTCGGCCCAGGCCGAGACCGGCGAATGGCGTCGGCACTGTTGTACGCGCGCTCATACACGGCTCGGTCCCGCGCGTCGATCGCACCCTCGTCCACCAGGAAGTACTTGAAGAGCCAATCCTGCTCGACCCGGATACGACCGGCGAGCAGCTTCTCCGGCAGCCCACTGACCTGGTTGAAGGCAAACCACCAGAGATACGGATGGGCGAAGTCGAGCTTGTCGCCGAAGGTGTTGTGCGCGGGTAGAAGCTGGAACGACAACAGGCTCTCGTCCGGGTGCGGCAGCTCCAGCATCACCAGCTTGTCGATGACCTGGGGATAGTTCGCCGCATACGCGAAGGCCACCGCCGAGCCAATGTCATGACCTGCGACACTGGCCTTGTCATAGCCCAGCGATTTCACCAGCTCGTGAATGTCACGTTTTTGTATCGGGCCTGTAACGTACCTGGGCCGTTTCCGTCATGAAACGTATCAACACAGGGGGGTGATACAGACGGGTACAAAAAGGTTCTGAAACGCGTGGAGGAGTGGCCTACGATTCGGCCGGGACCACGGTCAAAGTCCGCTTTTTGGTCCCAACTACTACTCTTACATAGGAGCGAAGCGTAAATGGCTTCGCTACCCCCCCGGCCAGCCTGGCCGCGAAAGGAAAAACCATGCGACCCCTCTTCAGACACTTGTCAGTCGCCGCTGCTGGCGCTGTTTTCTGCATTGCTGCCTTCGCGCAGAACGCCCCGGATACCGTCCGTCCCCCGGCGATCCTGCCGCTCGAATCGGAACCGGCACCGAAGCTGATTCCATATCCACCGCTGCCCGAACCACTGGCTCGCGGCGTCGTCATCGTTCAGTTCCGGACAGAGAACTTCCGAGTCATGCCGTTATTCGGCAAGACCGCCGTCGAGGTAACGCCGCGTATAGGGCATCTTCATGTAACCGTTGACGACGCGCACGGCACCTGGGCCCATACCAGCGAGGATCCCATCATCGTTGTGGGGCTCACGCCTGGCGCACACAAGCTGCGGCTCGAACTGGCCGATCCCAGCCACAAGATCCTGGGCAGCGAGACAGTTTCCGTTACCGTCCCGGACCTGAAGGCGTCAAAACCCCACCAGCCTTGAGGGCCTGTGTGTTCTTCTGCGGGAGACACGGCATATGCCTGCGGCGATCAGGTCTAACGTTAAGGGCCGCGGCATGCACACGCTGATATAAGGGCGCACACCGCAATGCTAATGGGTGTGGCCGAAGTACTGGAAGAGCATCTCCGGCGTCTGGACACGCAAGTGCTTAACACTTCCTACTGAGAAGAGCTGCCAGAGTCCCGCCTTGGCGAGAATGTCCTATTGTGACGACGCACAGGTTCTATCTCCAAATCTGCAAGATTTGATGTACTAGTGACACGCCCTGGGGCGGACGGTGCTCCGTTCGGAGCGATCGGAACTGGTACTGCAGGGATGGTCGAGGACAGTATGTCCGTCAGCACATTTGATATCTTCAAAGTTGGAATCGGGTCCTCTGCTTCGCACACCGTGGGCCCCATGATCGCGGCTTGCCACTTAAATGTGCAGACGGTCGACGAGCACCCGATTCCTTACCCCTTTCGGAGCAGCGAGGAACTATTGCGGATGTGCAAGGAGTCAGGTCGCACCATTGCGGACCTGGTGCTCGAGAATGAGAAATGCTGGCGAAGCACCTATGACATTCGCGCCGGGCTACTGGCCGTTGCCGGTGCCATGGACGCTTCCATCGCGCGAGCCTGCTCAATCGGTGGCGAATTGCACGGTCCGATCCGGGTGCGGCGCCGTGCTGCCGAGCCGTATCAGCAGCTATCCAAGCGCGGTGAGGGGTCTCTACGTGACCCGTTGTTGATGCGCGACTGGGTCAACCCATACGCGATGGCCGTCAACGAGGAAAATGCCACGGGCGGCCGAATCGTGACCGCTCCAACAAATGGCGCTGCGGGCGTAATTCCTGCTGTGCTGCGGTACTACCGTAAGTTCGTACCCGGAGCTAATGAGGATGGTGTGGTGGATTTCCTATTAACCGCTACGGCAATAGGCATTATTTATAGTGACGACGTGTCGCCATGTGGGGCCGAAGTCGGGGTGGCATGCTCGATGGCTGCTGCGGGTCTTGCTGCGGTGCTTGGCGGTAGCAACGAACAGATCGAGAGCGCAGTGGAGATTGCATTGGCGCACAATCTTGGCATAACCTGCGAACCGGTGGAGGGATTTGCACAGCATCCCTGTATTGAACGAAATTCCATGGAGGCCATCATGGCAATTAACGCTGCACGAATGGCTCTACGTAGGTCCGCAACCAGTAAAATTCGACATCGAAATTGGATATCGTGCGGTGTCGGCACGGATTGAGACCGGCGAATTTTGCGTGGTGGGGCCCCAGTGCAGCCTGAAAGGATACGTTATGAAACAGATTGATGGCCTGGCTCTGCGCAAGGCGTTGAGTGCCTTCCCCACAGGGGTGACTGTGATGACCACGTTGGACGCAACCGGAAGGGCGTGCGGAATGACCGTCAATTCGTTCAGTTCTGTCTCACTGAATCCACCCTTAATCCTATGGAGCCAATCTCTTTCATCAAGGAGCTACACCGCGTTTCGGGATGCCGAGCGGTTCGTAGTAAATATCCTCTCAGAGCATCAAATTCAGATATCCAAACAGTTTTCGACTGCTAGCGACGACAAATTTCGCAATATAACATTTCGATCTGGTTTAGGAGGCGTTCCCATCATTAGTTCATGCGCTGCAAACTTGGAATGCGTGAAGGTTTCCGCCCATCCTGAAGGCGATCATGTCGTTTATATCGGACGAGTTATCCGCCTGGAACGGTCCGAGCACAGGCCGCTCGTCTTCGGGGATGGGCGCTACCTCGTAGCACGAGCCCACGAGCAAGATGAACTGAGTGCTATTCTCCCTTTGGAAAGCTAGGGATGGTGTTCCACAGCGTGTTAAATTTGCTTCAATCGCCTCCGAATCCAGGAAAAGACAGAGGGGCATTTGAGTTGAAAATCGGTCATGCCCGTTGCCTTCAGGTGACAACGTACAGTCGCGGCGTAGTGCAAGGTGGCATCCGCGCCAAAAGGAAGCACCCGGTTTGCGAATTCCTCATCGAGCATCTGCAGCGGGACTTCCCGTAGCCCAGTCTTGCAGCGCCCGTGCGGCAGACGCGCAATGCAATACAAAAGTTCGGAAACGGTCGTTGCCAATCACTAATTCCGCTATCTGGCGCCCCCGCTGTTTGAGCTAACTGTTGAGATCCGGAAACGCAGTGCACCGGCTGGCGTCATAACGCCAGGTAGGACGACCATTTCACGGCGTTGGGCTGCTTATCGGAAGGACGAGACGCTTTAGCTGGGCCGCAATTCCGCCTGGCAGTTTCGTAGCGCGTTGTCCGATGGACATCGCCCGTGTCATCAAGACTGGACGTGTCGTTTAATCACCTTGAAAGGGGTGGCTCTAAGCCCTCGTCCAGGTAGGTGTGCGCGCCCGCATGTGCCTGCAGCATCGGCAGCGCAAGCGGCAAGCCAGGGAATGCCCCGGCCATGCCCAACGACTTCAGCCATGCACGGGCCCCGGCATTCTGCGATGAACCTGTGACCCGTCGCACCGCTTCGCCCCCTTCGATGGAAGGGTTGCCGGAGCGCCTGACAGCATGCGAGAGAAGCGCAGAGACTAAGCGCAGGAACTAAGTGTAGGAACTAAGTGCAAGGACGAAGCCCAGACGAGCCCCCGACCAAGGCACCGAAGGACGCCGCTCGCCTCAAGTCACGGCGCTCACGAAGGCCTCGAACGCGCTGGCCTCCACCGGCGGACAGAAGAAGTGGCCTTGCCCGTAGTCGCAGCCGGCAGCCAGCAGGATGTCGCGCTGCGACTCGGTCTCGACGCCCTCGGCAATCACGCGGATGCGCAGTGCATGCGCCATGCTGATGATGGCGCGGCACAAGGCCACGTCGTCCGAGCCCCGCGTCAGCGAGCGGATGAAGGACTGGTCGATCTTGATGTAGTCGATGTCCAGGCGCCGCAGGTACGACAAGGACGAGTAGCCGGTGCCGAAGTCGTCGAGCGCGATCTCGATGCCGGCCGCCTGGAAGCGGGAGAGCTGGTCCATGACATCGGCGTTCTGCTCCATCAGCGAGCCTTCGGTGATCTCGATGACGAGGCTGCCCACCGGCACGTTCCTGCGCTCGATCATGCTGGACCAGGACTCGGGCCCGCTCGCAGGCGCGCAGAACTCCACTGGTGATTTGTTGACCGAGATCTGGAAGCCCTTGCCCAGCAGCACCTGCCAGCGCGCAAGCTGGTCCAGCGCTTCCGTCAGCACCCAGCGGCCTATGTCGATGATGAGGCCGGATTCCTCCGCAACGGCAATGAAATCGGCCGGGTGGATCGGCCCGCGCACCGGATGGTCCCAGCGGATCAGGGCCTCGGCCTTGCAGACCTTGCCCGTGCGCAGATTGACAATGGGCTGGTAGTGCAGCGCGAACTGCCCGGACACCAATGCCGTGCGCAGGTCCTGCGTGATGCGCAGGCGCTCCCTCTCCGCCTGCAGCAGCGCCTGGGTGAAGGCTTTCCAGCGATTGCGGCCCTCCTCCTTGGCGGCAAACATCGCCTGGTCGGCGCACACCAGCAGGGCCTCGGCGTTGTCGGCGTCCTTGGGGTAGGTCGCCACGCCGATGCTGGCCGACACCACCACCAACTCGCCGGCCAGGTGGTAAGGCGCGGCAATCCGCTCCAGGATCGCCTGGGCAATGCCCCCGGCAACGCCGGCAACGCCGGCATCGCCCACCGCGGGCAGGATCACGGTGAACTCGTCGCCGGCCAGCCGCGCCACGGTATCCGACGCGCGCACCGATGCCGCAATGCGCCGCGCCGCCTCCAGCAGCAACTGGTCACCCTGATCGTGGCCGAGGGTATCGTTCACCTCCTTGAAGCGATCCAGGTCGATGAACAGCAGCGCCAGCGCATCCTGCATGCCGCGCGAGTGCTCGATCTCCTGCTCCAGCCGGTCGAAGAACAGGCGGCGGTTGGGCAGATCCGTCAGCGCATCGAAATTCGCCTGGTGCCGGATGACCTCTTCCGCCTGGCGCTTCTCGGTCATGTCATGGATCAGCGCAACGCGGCGGCGCTCGCCATACGCGTGGGCCAGGTAGGTATCCACGGTCAGGTAGGCGGGAAACTCGCTGCCGTCCTTGCGGCGGATCGAGAATTCGCCGCTCCATCTGCCCTTGGCTGCCACGGTGGCCCGCAGGCGTTCGACCAGCCCTGCCGCATTGCCTGCCCCGCTGACGCTATAGCCAGAGCGGCCCTTGATCTCCTCGACTGTATAGCCGGTGGCGGCGGCAAAGGCCGGATTCACGTCGATGATGGTGCCATCGAGCGACGTCACCACCATGGCCTCGCTGCTGGACGAATAGACCAGCGAAGCCAGCCGCATCTCCTCCATATGGCGCCGTCGCTCCGCCATGGAGCGGAGCAGGCTGTAGTACAACAGGCCAAGCAGCAGCGTGGAAGCAATGGCACCGGCCAAGGCAACGCGGCGATAGACCTCGTAGGGCGCCAGCACGAGGCCGACCGACTCGCCCACCACGAAATTGAGCCCGAACTCCGGCACACGGTAATAGCCGAAGACCCGCTCCACGCCTTCGGAGCCCGACACCGCCCGATAACTACCAGACTGGGGCGACTCGCTGGCGAGGTACGGCCTGTTGCTGACCGCCCTGGCCAGCGTGCCCTCCAGGGCCGGCACGCGCGCAATGACCTGGCCGGAAGTCTTGATGACCGACGCCACTTCGCCATCGCGGTTAGTGAACGTCTGCGCAAAGCTGGCGAACTGCTCCGGACTGACCGAGACCACGATGACCCCGTCGAAGCTGCCCGCGCGCAGGATGGGGCGCGTGAACTGGATCGACCATTTGCGCGAGACCTTGCCCTTCACCGGGTCGCTGATGAACAGCATGTCGCGCCCGCCCGCGTTCTGATGGACCCGGAAATGCTCGCGCCCGCTCAGGTCGACCTTCTCGCCGGACGCGGGCGGGGCGATGGACGAGTAGATGAGCAGGCCATGCTTGTCGATCACCGACACCTGGAACGACAGGTCCACCACCAGGTTCTCCCGCTCACGCACCATGTCGATGAACCCCGGCTGGCCGACCAGCCAACTGGCCCGCAGGTCGAGGAGGAACTCGGACAGCCGCAGGATGCTGGATTTCGAGTACGCGCCGAACGCCCGGGCCTGCGCCTGGGTACGCTCCGCGGCGTCGTGCAGCAAGCGGTCCCGTTCGCTCACGAGCTGAAACGCCGCGAACGCCCATGTTGCAATCAGCCACGCCGCCGCCCCCAGGTTCAACGGGGAAAAGACCTGGCGCAGGCGCTGCAGCGCCTTGCCATATCGGGTGATCGAGCGTTCTGGCATCAAATGGGTATCGCAGCGCAGCGAAGAATCGATATCGATAGCAGGCTAGTCGATGTCAGCGAACCCGACAAGCAGCACGCACTCTAGTCCCGTGCTCACCGCTTGGAGCCGGGCCGGCGTGCGCCGAAAGCGTCACGTCTTGTTCATGCCCCGCTCGACTCGTGGGCACGTGGGCCTCGATACCGGACATGGGCCGCCTCATGCGAAGTACGCCTTCGTATAGGCGTGTACGCCCGCATCCGCCAGCACCGCCTCCGGCGCCAACCAGCGATACGCCCCATGTTGGAGCAAGGGCAACTGCGCCCCGTCCACCGGCCAATGCAAAATATCGGCCAACACCACATAGTGCGTATGCTGCCAGCCTCGTTGCATAGAACGAAGCAATTCTGTCAATCCGGAATCCCCCCGGAACCCGCGCCGTATATAGAAGTCCGGCCGGTGAATTGACAATATTGCTTCCACTCCAAACGAAGCAAAACCGTCAATTCGCCTTAGTCCGGAATAATTTTGTCAATTGGCGTCCTAGACTTCGAATCCCGGTAACTGCTCAATAAGTCGGGGCGAGCGGGGGCGTGGTGCTCGTGAGAGAAGCGATACGCTGTTCGATGAGATGGGG
>NZ_JBIUHC010000269.1:0-7889 GCF_044627735.1 Cupriavidus sp. CuC1
CCGTACAGCCGCGACAGCAGCTAGAAGCGCTAAAACATCGCCCACTCACGCTATTCTGCATCAGCAGCTAGAAGCATGAAAACCCCGCCCACAGCAGACACCCCCGCGTTAGCGGGCTAGACAGAATGTATTGACCTGCCGCACCTCAAGCGGCAGGTCAATACATTCTGTCTAGAATGAAGGCGCCCAGTCCTCACGGGAGATCCCATGCATCTCGAAGGTTCCTGCCATTGCGGTGCGGTCAGCTTCAGCCTGGAGTCCGACTCGCCCTATCCGTTCATGCATTGCCACTGCTCGATCTGCCGCAAGACGGCGGGCGGCGGTGGCTATGCCATCAACCTCGGCGGTGACGCCGCCACGCTGAAGGTTCGCGGCCAAAAGCACATCGGCATCTATCACGCGGTAATGCGCGAGCCGGGCAAGCGCGCGCGCCGCTCGCCGGCCGAGCGGCATTTCTGCCTGAAGTGCGGCAGTGCGCTATGGCTCTGGGATCCGCGCTGGCCGGAGCTGGTGCATCCGCAGGCGTGCGCCATCGATACGCCGCTGCCCAAGCCGCCGGAGGTGGTGGAAGCCGCGCTGGATTTTGCCGCGCCCTGGGTCGATGTGCCCAAGGGGCGGGGCCACGTGCATTGCGCCACCTGGCCGTCCGAGTCCCTGGCGCAGTGGCACAAGCGCCTTGGCCTTCAAGGTTAGCCGCGTGCCAGCATGATGCCCGCGGTGGCGATCAGGCACAGGGCAAACGCGGCGCGCATCCGCCGCTCCGGCATGCGGTGGGCGAGCGCCACACCCCACGAGATGGTCAGCATGCCGCCCAGGGAGAGCGGGATGCCGCTGGCCCAGTCGACATGGCCGGCGTGGGCATAGGTGGCCAGCGCCACCACCGCGCCGGGCGTGACCAGTGCCAGCGCCAAGCCTTGCGCCGCCGCCTGCCGGAACCCGAACAGCCCGACCAGGGCAGGCGCCGCCACCACGCCGCCGCCCACGCTGAAAAAGCCCGAGAACGCGCCGCCGACCACGCCCAGCGCCGGAATCCAGCGCGGTGACAGGCGGGCCTGCTGCGCCGTGGCGGCGCGCCCGGGCAGCAGTCGCCAGAGGAAATAGAGCGCCAGGCCAATCATGAAGCAGGCAAAGATGCGGCGCAGCAACACGGCGTCGATGGCGGTGGCCAGGCGCGCCGAGGCATAAGTCGCCAGTACCGCCGACAGCCCGAGGACGACGGCCGTGCGCAGCGCGATGTCGGCGCGCCGGCGGTATTGCCAGAAGCCGATCAGCACATTGGGCGCGATCATCACCAGGGCGGTGCCCTGCGCCAGCTGCTGGTCCATGCCATAGAGCAGGCCCAGCGCGGGAATGGCAATCAGCCCGCCGCCGATGCCGAACAGCCCGCCCACGGCGCCCAGCGCGCTGCCCAGGCCAAAGATCAACAGGGCGGACAGCAAAGACGGCAGCAGGGAATGGTCAGGCATGGAATACGGGAGACGTCTCTAACGGCAACGACGTGCATGCGGGGTGAGTGATAACGCCCGAGGCCGGCATTGGGCAGGGGCAAAAGGCGCGAAGCGCGTAATGATACGTGTGGCTTTGGCAGCCCGCCTGCGGGCCGCTTCGTTTTGTCATGAAAGCAACTGTTTGTCAGGGTTTTCCCTCGAAACGGGGGCGTTCGAGGGGTTTTCACCAAATTTGTTGGCTGCGTGAAAGGCATTTGTAATGCGGTTCGGTTTGAATGCGCTCGTGAGATCGTTCGCCGTTGCCGGATACCGGCATGTACACGTCGGGTTCCAAGGAGATGCGTGAATATTCGCTGACTCGGTGCACCGATCGGCGGGCATGGTCGTTTACCGCACTCTTAAGTCGAACCCGAGCCAGATTGATCGTGCCTTTTTCCATTCCTCGTTTTCTGCTGCTAAGCCTCCTCGGTGTCCTCGCAGGCGCTGCCGCGGCGGGCTCGAATGTGCCGCAAAGCACACCCTTGCCGATGGACGGCCCCTGCGTGGCGCCGCCGTCCAAAGCTGTCGTGACTCTCGCCCAGGTGCGGGTGGATGCCGTACGCTGCAACCGCGACATCATCGCGGCGCGGCGCAATGTGGAAGCCAGCCAGGCCGATATCCAGATTGCGTCGCAGCGGCCCAACCCCGTGCTCAGCCTGGGCGTGGCCAATATCAACCCGCATGCAGGCTTCAACTCGGGCGGCCCGCGCAGCAAGACGGTGGATTCCACCCTGCGCGTGGACCAGGTGATCGAGACCGCCAACAAGGGCGGCTTGCGCGTGGATACGGCGCAAGCCGCCAGCCGCGCCGCCGGTGAAGTGCTGCAGGCGGTGATCACCCAGCAGGCGAGCCTGGTGGACCAGGCATTCTATGAGGCACTGGTGAGCCAGGAACGGGTTGCCGTGCTCAATGAGACGCTGGCGCTCTACGGCCGCACCCAGCAGGCCAATGATGCCCGCCTGAAGGCGGGCGACGTGTCGCGCGCCGATGTGGCCAAGCTGCAGCTCGATGTGCTGCGTGCGCAAGCCGACCTGCGCAGCGCCATGGCCGACCATGCCAGCGACAAGGCCGCGCTGGCGCAAGCCATCGGCGTGCCCGGCACGCTGGCCGACAACCGCCTGACGCCCGACTGGCCCGCCCTGGACGTGCCGGTGCCCGAACCCGACGCCGACACCGTGCAGCGCCGCCCGGACGTGGCCGCGGCCGAAGCCCGCCTGGCCGCCGCCGCCAGCGCGCGCGACCTGGCCCGCGCCGGGCGCGTGCCGGATGTCACCGTGGGCGCGCAGGCCGAGCACTATCCCGCTTCCGCCGCCAACCAGAACGGCAACGGCAACAGCTTCGGCGTGTTCGTGTCGATCCCGCTCTACGTGCGCCACAGCTTTGGCGGCGAAGCCCGCCGCGCCGAGGTCGATTACTACGCCGCGCTGGATGAGCGCAACCGTGTGCTGCTCGAGGCGCAAAATGAGCTGGAGCGCTCGCGCAACCAGCTCGAAGCCGCGCGCCTGTCGCTCAAGCAGATGGTGGAAGGCGTGGTGCCGACCGCCGAGAGCGTCGCCGGCAGCGCCGAGTTTGCCTACTCCAAGGGCGCCAGCAGCGTGCTGGAGCTGCTCGATGCGCGCCGGGCCTTGCGCCAGACGCGCCTGGATGCGGTCAACGCGCAAGGCGATTTCGCCAAATCCCTGTCGGCTTACCGCGCCGCCCTGCAGTCCTCACCCAATTCCCAGGCTCGCCCCGATGTACCGCGTCCTTAATTCCGTGTCTGCTCCGATGTCCGTCCCGATGACTGCTACGCCTTCGATGTCCCCCGTACGTGCCACGGCCCGCCATGGCGTCGCCGCCCGGCTGGTCGCGTTTTCGCTGGTCGCGCTGGCGCTCGCCGCCTGCGGCAAGAAGGAAGCCCCGCCCCCCAGCGACGAACCCAAGGTCAGCGGCAACACCGTTGAATTCCCGGCCACCGTGCGGACCCTGCCCGGCATCGTGGGCGAGACCGTCAAGAGCGGCGGCGAGCGCATGCTGAGCTTGCCGGGCCGCCTGGTCTGGAACGAAGACCGCACCGTGCGCGTGTCGACGCCGTTCGCCGGGCGCGTGACCGAGGTGCTGGTGCAGCCGGGGACCAACGTCAAGGCAGGGCAGGCGCTGGCCATGCTGACCTCGACCGATTTCGGCGTGGCCCAGGCCGACGCCCGCAAGGCCGCGGCCGACGCCGCCTATGCCGGCAAGGCGCTGGCCCGCCAGCGCGAGCTGTACGGTGCCGGCGTCGTGGCGCAAAAGGACCTGGAGCAGACCCAGGCCGATGCCGCCCGGGCCAATGCCGACCTGCAGCGCACCCAGGCAGCCTTGCGCCAGTACGGCGCCGGCGCGCAGGGCGAGGGCGCGAGCAACCGCTTTGCCTTGCGCACGCCGATCGACGGCCTGGTGGTGGAGCGCAATATCAATAACGGCATGGAGCTGCGCCCTGACCAGCCGCCCACCGCGCCGCTGTTCCTGGTGACCGATCCCGGCGAACTGTGGGCGCAGGTCGACGCGGCCGAGGCCGACATCGCCCTGTTCAAGCCCGGCGTGACCGTCCAACTGGTCTCGGCCGCCTATCCCGGCGAGACCTTCGCCGGCAAGGTGATCAAGGTGGCCGATTACGTGGATCCTGCCGCGCGCAGCATCAAGGTGCGCTTGTCCGTGTCCAACCAGGATCGTCGCCTGAAGGCGGAGATGTTCGTCACCGCCAAGCTGCAGGCCGCCTCCTTCCAGGGCATCGCGGTGCCGTCCAAGGCCGTGTTCCTGGCCGAGAACCACCACTTTGTGTTCGTGCGCACGGCGCAGAACCGCTTCGAGCGCAAGCAGATCAAGCTGGGCGTGTCGCTGCCCGGCATGGCCGAGGCGGTGGAAGGGCTCAAGGATGGCGACGTGGTGGTGACCGACGGCAACCTGTACCTGCAGGACATCCTGCGAGACGCCACCGCGGTCAACGCGGCGCGCGCGAGCGAAGCCAGCAGCGCCAGCGCGAAGCAGTGAGGAAGACCGCCACATGATTTCGCGCATCGTCCATTTTGCCCTGCACCAGAAGCTGTTCGTCTGGCTCGGCCTTGCCATCTTCATCGGGGGTGGCCTTGCGGCCTTCAAGAACCTGCCGATCGAAGCCTTCCCGGATGTCTCCGACATCCAGGTCAACGTCATTACGCTGTACCCGGGCCGCGCTGCCGAGGAAGTCGAGCGCCAGGTCACGATCCCGATCGAGACCGCGCTGGCCGGCACGCCGAACTCCGTGCGGGTGTTCTCGCACACCCAGTTCGGCCTGTCCTTCCTGATGGTCACCTTCAATGACAAGGCCACCGACGTGGTGGCCCGCCAGCAGGTGATCGAGCGCCTGCGCGGGGTGGACCTGCCCGACGGCGTGCAGCCGGAGCTGGCGCCGCTGTCCACCGCCATCGGCGAGATCTTCCGCTTTCGCCTGACCGGCAAGGGCTACAGCGCGCAGGAACTGCGCACGCTGCAGGACTGGGTGGTGGAGAAGAACCTGCGCCAGGTCCCGGGCGTGGCCGACCTTGTCACCATTGGCGGCACCATCAAGCAGTACGAGGTGAACCCCAACCTGGCGAAGATGCGCGACGCCAAGATCTCGCTCGCGCAACTCTTTACCGCCCTGCAGCGCGCCAACTCCAACGCCGGCGGCGGCGCCGTGGCCAACGGGCGCCAGCAATTCCTGCTGCGCTCGCTGGGCAGCTTCCGTACCTCGGCCGATATCGCCGATGTGGTGGTGTCGGAAGTCAATGGCACGCCGATCCTGGTCAAGGACATTGCCGAGATCCGGACCGGCTCCGCGCCGCCCCAGGGCCTGATGGGCCAGGACGACGAGGACGATATCGTCTCGGGCATCGTGGTGATGCGCAAGGGCGAAAACCCCTCGCTGGTGCTGGAAGCGCTCAAGAAGAGGATCGACCTGCTGGACAGCTCGATCCTGCCCAAGGGCGTGAAGATCGTGCCCTACTACGACCGCTCCACGCTGATCGACAAGACCCTGCATACGGTATTCGGCAACCTGGTCGAGGGCGCGTTGCTGGTGATGGCCGTGCTGTACCTGTTCCTGGCCAATGTGCGCGCCGCGGCCATCGTGGCGATCGTGATTCCGCTGGCGCTGCTGTCCACGTTCATCGGCCTGACCTGGGTGGGCATTCCCGCCAACCTGCTGTCGCTGGGCGCGATGGACTTCGGCATCATCGTGGACGGCGCGGTGATCGTGGTGGAGAACATCTTCAAGCGGCTGGGCGAGCTGAAGGAAGCCCAGATCAAGGACAGCCGCGCGCGCATGCACGCCATCCTGCAGGCCACCACCGAAGTGGGCCGCCCGACCGTGTTCTCGATGATCATCATCATCGCCGCGCACATCCCGATCTTTACGCTGCAGCGCCACGAGGGCAAGATCTTCGCGCCCATGGCCTATACCGTGACGGGTGCGCTGGTCGGCTCGCTGATCATCTCGCTGACGCTGGTGCCGCTGCTGTGCCATCTGCTGCTGACCAAGAACATCGCGCATGAAGACAACTTCATGGTGCGCCATAGCAAGCGCCTCTACGAGCCGATGCTGGCCTGGGCGCTGGACCACAAGCGCACCGTGGTGGGCATCGCCCTTGGCCTTCTGGTGGCAACGGTTGGCGTGGGCAAGTTCCTTGGCAGCGAGTTCCTGCCGGAGCTGGATGAAGGCTCGATGTGGGTCAGCTTCGACCTGCCCGCTTCAGTGTCCCTCGACGAAGCGCGCGACCAGGCTCGCCGCCTGCGTGGCGTGATTCGCAAGACTCCCGAGGTCAATACCACCATCTCCAAGGTGGGCCGCCCGGATGACGGCACCGATCCCAAGCTGATCAACACCGTTGAAATCCTGGTCGACCTGAAGAACGACAAGCAATGGCGCGCGGGCTACGACAAGCGCAAGATCATCAACGAGATCAACGCCAACCTGCGCCAGCTGCCCGGCATCGAGCCTAATTTCTCGCAGCCGGTGCGCGACAACATTCTTGAGAGCATCTCCCAGATCAAGGGCCAGATCGTGATCAAGGTGCAGAGCGACAGCTTGCAGCAGAACAAGCGCGTGGCCGACCAGATCCTCGCCAACGTGCAATCGGTCCAGGGCGTGATGCGCGCCTTTATCGACCGTGACGGCGAGCTGCCGCAGTACGTGCTGGACTTCGACCGCGCCCAGGCCGCCCGCTACGGCATCAACGTGGGAGACGTGCAGGACCTGATGGAGACCGCGCTGGCCGGCAAGGCAGCCACCGAGCTGTGGGAGGGCGAGAAGCACTTCAGCGTGGCGGTGCGCCTCAAGCCTAACGAGCGCCAGCTGCCAAACCTGCCGAATATCTTCTTGCAGACGGCGGACGGCGCACAGGTGCCGCTGTCGCAACTGGTGCACTTCCGCGCGGCTTCCGGCGCAATGAACATCAGCCGCGAGAACGGGCAGCGCACCACGTCCATCGGCATCTTCATCCATGACCGCGACATGGGCAGCGTGGTGAAGGACATGCAGGCGCTGGTGGCCAAGAACGTCAAGGCCGACGACGTCAAGATCAGCTGGTCGGGCGAGTTCGAGAACCAGGAACGCGCCATGGCGCGGCTGTCGATCGTGGTGCCGCTGTCGGTGCTGGTGATCTTCCTGCTGCTGTTCAATGCCTTCAAGTCGTTCAAGAGCGCGACCCTGATCATCTCGAACATTCCGTTCGCGCTGATCGGCGGTGTGTTCGCGCTGTTCATCACCGGCATTCCGCTGTCGGTGTCGGCTGCGATCGGTTTTATCGCGCTGTTCGGCCAGGCCGTGCTCAACGGCGTGGTGATGGTGACCTACTTCAACCAGCTGCGCGACGAAGGCATGCCGGTGCGCCAGGCCGTGCTGACCGGCTCGATGGACCGCCTGCGCACGGTGCTGATGACCGCGCTGCTGGCCATGCTGGGCCTGTTCCCGATGGCCATCTCGCGCGCCATCGGCTCGGAAACGCAGCGCCCGCTCGCCATCGTCATCATCGGCGGCCTGATCACCGCCACCATGCTGACGCTGATCGTGCTGCCCACGCTGTACGAGTGGATGGTCGGCCGCAACTGGCCGGATGAAGAGAACGGCAATGCAGACGAGAACCGGCTGTCGGAGTCGATGCCGGCCTGATCGTCCTGCCGCTGACAAAGTTGGAATTACGCGGGTGGTCCCCCCTCTCCCGCATGGCGGGAGGGCTGGGGGAGAGGGCGGGCGCTGGTTACGCCTGCGTGCTGGACAACACCACGGGCTTCGCTTCAAGTGGCTCCTAGCTAAGCCACCCCTCTCCCCGGCCCTCTCCCCCTGAGGGGCCTGAGGTTTGCCCACAAATCGGCGTCCTCGATAAGGCAGTGCTACTTGTAAACACAATCTGACGGTGTTAACTTCAG
>NZ_JBIUHC010000270.1:0-7884 GCF_044627735.1 Cupriavidus sp. CuC1
TCGTAGATCATATAGCCGTGGTCGCGCGTGATAAACGCCGTAGTCCAGATTGGATCGAGGATCTTCAGATCGGCTTGCGGCACGATCCGCAACACCTTGGATGCATCCTGCGCGTTCGCCATCGTCACAGCACTCGCAATCACTACGCCAGCTATACATCGAGTCAAAGATTGCTTCAACATGATTCACCCCCTAAGAAGAAACAGGAAACAACACAGAATGAGTCAGGCCGTATGCTTGCGTGATGTCTGCGGCTGCGTCCATTCGCCGCCCTCCTCGACATGCTCGGTAAGCTTGGCGATACAGTGGAAAAGCATTTGCTTTTCTTCCAACGACAGTACAGACATGAGTTGCTCGTCGAAGCGCTTGCCGATCTTGTCGCACTTGCTGACAATTGCCTTGCCCTTCCTGGTCAAGTGCAGGTTGATCACCCGCGCGTCCTCCGTTCCCGTCGACCGTACCAGCAGGCCGCGCTTGGCGAGTGCGGTGACCAGCTTCGAGACTAGCGTCTTTTCAAGGTACGTCAGTACAATCAGCGGACCGAGCGAAATGCCCGGCTGCATGTCGACAAAACGCAGCACGCGCAGGTCGCGCAGGGTTACGCCGCATTCGGCCTCGTAGAGATCCGACGCCACGCCCTTGGCCAACGCACTTAGTACATCAAGACGGAAGTTAAGATGCTCCAGTCGTGGATACGGCGCCTTCGACATACTCTCCTCCCATTCGAGCATGCTTGATTACATGCAAATTGCAACAATTGAACTTTCCACATGAATGGGAGTTGCACGAAGCGTGCCATCAGGCAAAAGCCCGGGCGCGTGGAGGATTGAGCGTTTGGCACACAGCAATGCGCACTTTCCACGCACAAGAAGCGGGAAACAATGCGCGAGGACGGTGCACTGCCCCGTACCGGGGCCACGTCGCGCGGCTTCAGGTTCGCAACATAGACACTCGCCGGCACAGGGTCATTGCCCAATATTTAGGGCGCGGTCTATTCTGATGTCTTTCACATACGCGAAAGGAGTCCTTCGATGAAATACCCGAGCATCGCCGTTGGGGCATTAGGTGGCACGATATGCATGACGGCTGACGATGCCCAAGTAGGCGCGTTGCCGCGACTTTCCGCGCAACAATTGGTGTCGGCCGTCCCCGGACTGGTTGATATCGCGGAGATTCACGCCGCTACCTTGCTGCAATTGCCCAGCCCCTCGCTTAACTTTGCGCACGTGTTGGACAGCCTCGCGTGGGCGGAGAGCATGGTATCCGCCGGCGCCAACGGCATCGTTCTGACCCAGGGGACCGACACCCTAGAAGAGACCGCCTTCCTGCTTGATCTGCTGTGGACGCATCCTCAACCGCTGGTGGTCACGGGCGCGATGCGCACGCCGCTGACCGCAGGTGCGGACGGTCCTGCCAACATCCTTGCAGCGGTGGCTTGCGCGGCCGACAGTAGCAGTTGCGGCCGCGGCGTCTGCGTGGTGATGAACAACACGATTCATGAGGCACGCTGGGTGCGCAAGGCGAACTCGATGTCAGTTGAAACCTTCGAATCGGCGGTGATGGGACCTGCCGGTATGGTTCTCGAAGGCACTCCGCAGTACTTCCGGCCACCGTCAAAGCGGTATCGCGAGCACTTTGCGAAGCCTGATATGTCAGTGCGCGTGGCACTCGTTGAAACATGCCTTGGCGAGACCGGTGAGATGCTCAATGCGGTTGCCCAGGCGGGTTACCACGGCATCGTGATATCGGCTTACGGCGCTGGGCATGTCTCGCATGACGAAGCAAAGTGTATCGAGGCTTTGGCGCCTCGGTTGCCGATTGTCATCGCCACCCGCACAGGATCGGGATCGACGGCCGCTCGGACCTATGGCTTTCCTGGTTCGGAGATCGACCTCGCCCGCCGCGGCGCCTACTTTTCGGGATGGCTCGCCCCCCGCAAAGCACGCCTCTTGCTGTGGCTGCTGCTAGCGACGGCCGCGCCACTCAGCGCGTGCGCCGCCGCGTTTGAGTTTTGGAAGCGCGTCGACAGCATCGAATAGATGCGCCGCGCCGTGTGAGGTGATCGCACGGCAACCACCAATTTCGCGCCGCATGCGATTTCGCGCGCAATGCTCTCCAGTCCGGCATGCCAAACCGCTTTTTCGATGCCAGCACCACGATGTGCGCATCGCGTTCCACCTGGCGACAGCTGCAACCAGATGCATAGCGCCTGATCGCGGGCGAAGCGGGCTTATTTGCGGCACGGTTTGCTCGCCCGCAAGCACCAGATCGCCCTGCTGTACAGGCAGCCATGCCTCGCGAATGCCTCGCTAGTTGAACGACGGCATGCGCGGAATCTACGGCGTCGACGTGGAGACCAGTGTATTCAGACAACGGTAACGGCTAGATGGCTATTCGATTACGAGATTGCAATAGCCGAGCTGACTTCGAAGCCGGCCCCGCTTTGCGCGTGGTGCTTGGCGGCGTGGTGGATCTCGCGTGAGTGTGCGGCTTCCTGGCTAACCATCGGCGCTGACTTGCGCGAGATATTGACTCCTCCCGACAAGTCGTGCACGAAGCTAGCCCATGGAAATCTTGAATGTCCTCCCCCCGCCAAATCTTCCCACGAACGTCTTGGATAGCCGAACTTCCTCCGGCATGGATTCGAGCTCCACGAGCGAAAAATCGCAGTGATTAGAGAGGCCGAGCCGGCCAGCGGTGATGAGTACCGCCTTGGTACATCCATCCGCGCGAGCGCGCGTCAGTATGCTGCCGACAAGGTGCGTCGCAATTTGATGACCACGATACTCTTGAAGCACACCAACGGACCGCACAACAACCGTCTCTCCATATTGCTCGGCGCAAGCACAACCGACTACCCGCTCATCTAATACAGCGAGATGAAAGAAGCGCAATGCTTGATCGACGACATCGTTAGGCAATCCACAACACTCAAGAACATCCACGATAGCAGACTCTTGCGTAGTGGGCGATGGGCCAACTCCCGCTTGTTTCCTCGCAAACGGCAAAGCGGGCATGCGGGGCTTCCATTTTCCACAGTGTGGGGCACAGGATTTTCGTCATCGTACGCTTGCAATCCGATGCTTCCAGCATTGACAATCAGGTTGCCTTTTACTGTCTGGTACGCTCGTGGCAGATGCGAGTGGCCGCAGATTACCAAGCGATGTTGGACCATGCCTAGCCATAAGGCGTTGTTCGATCAGTTGATCTGCAACTACCTTCAGCTTCTCGCGATAGTCGGCCTCGGAGGCGTCACGCTCCTCATTCGATAGTCGCGAGTCGCCGGTGGCGGTACGATCGGCCACAGTCTTTGCAAACGGAAACGCTGCACCACTCGTCGAGCACAGATCCCCTTTGGCATAACCTTCCTTGCGGGTTGTACGCCCCGCAAGGAGTGTTTGCCGGCCCGATCTACTTCCGCAAATAAGAGTAAGTACACCGCTACTAAACCTGCCCCCTGCGATTGCCACTGCGCCTCTTATCTTGTTCGCTACGAATGCACACGCTCACGGGTGCCACGGGGCTCAGGCGTGTGTCTCCGTCATCTTTTTGCCGACAAGATCGCCCAATTGCGCTTGGGTAACCCAATTGCGCATGGCCCCTTTGTTGGCTTGCAGTGCTTTATGCAGCGCCTCGAACGCCAATTCGATGGAAGCCTCCTGCTGGGCTTTGTCGGCAACGGCGTGCCCGATCGTGTGCTTATGCCAATGACCATCACGCTTGCGGCGAATCCCCGCAATTGCAACTCCCTTCTTGACAAAGGCCTCCACGACATATTCCTCGGCATCCTGACCCAGTTGCTTGCTAAGTAGCGAGCAGACGGCGGCCTGCCATTGTCCGGATTGCTGCGCGTGCGTCATATAGATTCCTCGCTCCCTTTCAGAAAAACGTCAAGAGCGTTTGCCCTGGCGCTGTTGGCCCTTGTTGCCTGACCAACTATACGGCAGCCTCTGCCGCGGGTAAACGCGGAATTTTCTTGGCCCGACGCCGTAAGGCGGCGATTAGATATATATATAGGAACACTTGAAAGATGTATTTAGGCGATTGGGTTCAGTGGTCTCGGCTCGAGGAAATGAAACGTCGTAAAAAAACCCGCAATAGGCGGGTAGTTTTGCGAGCCTAAAAAGTCATTCTGCTCTGAAGGGACCAGACGGTTTTTAACGCTTCTGCGGCGTATTCGGCAGTGCTGGAGTTTGCATCGAAGCTTACGATGCGGTGTCACTCGCCGCTTTCACGTCACTTTCAACCGCTTCCACCAGTTCCGCAGTTGGTTCGAACACCGACTCATAGGACGATTCCGGCGCTTCCATGATCCTCGTCCTCAACACTAAGGCGGTTTTCTCGGTTGCGGCAATTGCGCTTTCCGCGACGTTGCCGAGGAGGTCCTGTGCTCGACCAGCGAAATTCTCATACTGGCGTTGCACTTCGCGTGTGACTTCGGCCCTGTGTGGAAGAAAACATCGCGCGCAGATGTCGATTGTAGGCAGCTACCTTTTCCGGAAACTGCGGGAATCGGGCCATTCTTTCCATTTGTAACTGGTAGGCAAGATCCCCATCATCCTAGATACCCTTGTCGCCAACGGACGTGACCGAGTTCAACGTCGGCGGCGAGAAACTGTACCTATCGCCCGTGATGGATCTGTACAACGGTGAGATCGTCGCCTACCAGATGGCCGTGCGGCCGACCTTCGACCTTGTCCACGTTATGGTCAAGAAAGCTCTGGCCAAGCTGGAGCATCACGACACATCGTTCTTGCCCTCGGACCAGGGATGGTAGTACCAGATGCCACCCGCCTACCGCCCCCTATTGGAACAACATGCCCTGACCCAAAGCATGTCCCGCAAGGGAAACTGCAATAGACAATGCCGCCATGGAAAGCTTCTTCGGCACGCTCCGAGTTCTTCTTCACGCTGAGCAAATTTACCGGTCTGGACCAGCTTCAGGCTGGCCAGGTCGATCCACTACAATCACGAGCGCATCAAGCTGAAGCTAAAAGGGCTGAGTCCCGTGCAAGACAGGACCCAGCCCTTAGGCGCCCAGCGATTTAACTGTCCGACTTCTTGAGGTCAGTTCGGACTGGTCCTCCTTTTTTTAGCCGCTTACCATATATTTCCGGGACCGCATCGGCAGATCCGTGCCGGCAATCACACCCACCTGAAATTCGGCATCAGGTCGCTGTGCTCGTCGATACTGACGCCGCCCAGTTCGTTGATCATCCGCTTCATGGATTCCTTGGATTTCGAGTCGCAACTGGCAATCAGCAGCAACTGGCCCGGTGCCATTTGCGCCTTCTGCCGACCCAGCCCGAGGCGGCCGATCTTGACGCCGACCAATCCGCCGATCCACCAGCCGATCATCGCGCCAAGCGCGATAGCGCCAACATACGCAAGGGCAGTGGCGCCCGTACCGGCAGAGACTCCGTATCTGAAAATTACCAGCGCGGCGATGATCGCGCCGACGAAAAGTCCGGTGATCGCCGCTTCTTCGCGATACGTCGTCTGGCCGATGTCAATTCTCGGCAATCCATCAACTGCCTGATTGTTGCGCTGGACAAACCACGGCCCCGCGACGAGTGCTGATGTGCCGGCCAGCTCGCCAAATCGCGCTTGCGCCAGCCTCGCCGTGGCGACGTCATTCAGCCTGAAATACAGCAGCGTACGCATGGTGTTACCTCACTCAATCTCAATCTCAATTTCCACTTCCGGCGAACCGGCGGATGTTTGCGTGATGATTCCGGCCCAAGCTCCAGTGCCCCTTGACCGCGGGGCAGGATGGCGACCGCAGGTTGGGCCAGCCTTCGTTGACAGCGCGATCCCAGTCAATCAGTAGTGTGGCTGCCTGATGCCATTGGGTTGCCACCAGGCGTATGAATCCAAATCTCTGGATGCTTCTCTTCGGCAACTGGCCGACCTGGCGGTCGCGCAGCAGGCGCATGGCGGGAATGGCCCGGTAGGTGGTCTTCGCAGGATTGTTCGGCACGATATTTCCTTCATTGTTTGGATGGCTGGCCGTGTGGCGACAGTTGTGACCGGACACCATCGCTGTGGGCTCCGGTCTTCCATTGCGAACGGGTAATCATTTCCATCCGTCCCGCATTGCCGAGGATCTTCACGGCATCATCGTCATGATGACATCGCGGCTCGGCCAGCCTGAAACGCGGAAGGGCAGCAAAGAAAGCGGCAATCAACCTGGCGATCGGCATTACGGCCGCAAAGGGCCCCAATCGCCGGACATCGATTGCATCGATCCTTGCGAACGACCGATTTCCTTGGTTACCGGGGCAGTGGACGACCCAATCCACCCTATAAGGAGCCTCGCCTTTTAACAAGATTGGTTTGTGGTGGGTTTCGAGGTGTGGGGAGCGTTTCCTTGGGTGGAGGGACGAGTTGGCATGAAGCGGCGGGAGAGACTGCACACCTATAATCGGCCTTGGTGGACGGATTCACTGCACGTCCGGGCCCGGATAGTAACCGCGCAGCAGGACTCCATCCAAGTTGCGGCGAATACACGTGATGTGGCGCCTGGTGGATTGCCGAGTTCGCCTGCTGCCGGTCTAAGCTGTCGCTATCGTTGCCTGTTGCGTCCTGGTGGTGGGATGTAATTGCAGGAAGTGTCGCGCTCACTTGGCCGCGTTCGAGCGGGCATGGGCGGGATCGAATTTTTCCCCTTTCGCGAGGATGGCCCAAAGGATGCGGGCGTGCTTGTTGGCTATTGCAACCAAGGCCTTGTAGTAGCCGACGCGGGCCTGCAGTTGGACAATCCAGCGCGAGAGCCGGTCGTTGCGCCGGGGCGCGGTATGGAGTGCAGCACGCGCGCCAAGGAAAAGCAGCATGCGCAGATACTGGTTGCCCTGCTTCGTGATGCGGCCCAGGCGCTGCTTTCCGCCGCTGCTCTTCTGTCTGGGCACGGTGCCGAGCCAAGCTGCCATCTGCCGGCCGTTTTTGAACTGCCGGGCATCGACGATGGTGGCGACGGTGGCGGACGTGGTGAGCGGCCCGACGCCACACATATCCATGCATCGCTTTGCCTGGGGATCCTGACGGGCATGCGTGACGATCTGCCGGTCGAACCAGGCGATTTCCTGGTCAAGTGCTTGCCACTGCGCCCAGCCACGCATCAGTGCCTCACGTGCGGTGCCGGTCAGTTCGTTGGTGCCGTCGTCGAGACTTTCCATGAAGTGAGCGTGCAGTCGATCTATGCCCTGCGGGAGGAACACGCCGCATTCGGCAAGCAGCCCGCGCAGTCGGTTCACGAGTGCCGTGCGTTCCTCGACGTAGCCGGTGCGCAGACGGTGGAGCACCAGCACGCTTTGCTGAGCCGGGGACTTGACCGGCACAAAGCGCATTTGCGGACGGCTCGCGGCTTCGCAGACAGCTTCGGCGTCGAGAGCGTCGTTCTTCATGCGCGAGCCGCCCTTGCGGTATGGCGCCACAAATTGCGGTGGAATGAGGCGTACGTCGTGCCCGAGCGAGCAGAGCTTGCGGGCCCAGTAGTGCGCGGCGCTACAGGCTTCCATGGCCACAAGACAGGGTGGGATATTCGTGAACCAGTTGAGGAAATTTGCACGACTAATCGCCTTGCGCGTGACGACGTGGCCAGATTGGTCGACGGCATGGACCTGCATGATGTTCTTGGCAAGGTCGACTCCGATGCGGGCAATCGTGTTCATGGTTTCCCTCCTTCCTGGAAGCTGGTCGGCATCTCAACCATGATGGCATGGGATTGTGCCGGTGGGGCTAAAGGCGAGGCTCCTTACCAATTCAAGTTAAGCATCAACAATTAGGCATCAACAGGCCTTATAAGCAACATGTCGATGAGGTTTGTGGCGAGGCGGACGAGGCTTGGCGCGATCCGGCCGCACGCGATGGATACGTGTTGCGATC
>NZ_JBIUHC010000271.1:0-7817 GCF_044627735.1 Cupriavidus sp. CuC1
ATGTTCAGAAAATCGCCCCAGCCGTTCGCGGGATAAACGGCCCTCCCCAAACCTCAGATTGCGCGGGACGTAACACCCGTTGAACTTCAGCAGGGTCCTTTCGCAATAGCGCGCGCTCGGGCCATGCCATGTTTCCAGTGTATTGCTGCCCGACAGAGGGCACATGATGCTTGAAGTCAATCGGCTGGCCGATTGCTCGTTTCCGGGATTGAACGGCTTCAGGATTCCATCCGGGCCAGAGTTCCCGCCATCGCTCGATGGGTGCTGGTTCGGTGTCCATCAGCTTCGCCGACGGCAGTGCGAGGAAACTCCGCGCCACCTCCGGATCGCGACATGCTAGCCAGTCATCCTTTTCAGCCGCGGCACCCTCACAAATCATCCGTTTCCGTGCCCAGGGCGTGGAATCGACTTATCGGTGGGTGCATGTTCTGCACTACCCTTTAGGGGGACCATTCAGTATTGACGGGCTGCAACGCACTGCGATCATCCTCCCATGAGATCCCGATCGGCATCACCCAGATGGAGTCGTTTCTATATCCTGGATGCGAAGAACCGGCCTGTCCAGGTGTTGGACCAGGGCGAGTGGTCGCGCTGGATGGCTGAGAACGAACTGATCTTCCGCCGCACGCTGATGGAAGACTCCGGCGTCGTGGTCACTACCCGCTTCCGCGGGGTGTCCGAGCGAGCCCCTAAGGACACGCCGCTGTTCGTGACTCGTGTTGTTGGGAAGGTGGCGGAAGAAAACGAGAGCTATGGAGCCCACACGCTTGATGAGGCGCTGGAGCAACATGAACAGCTAGTGCAGAAACTCATTCGCGCATTGCGCGCCGCTGATCGCTAGGATCTGCACGGCCACGGGCACCACCATGGGTCGACGCTCACATCTGAACCCTCCGAAAATCCACCACCCACAGGGTCGCTGCCCACGCGCAGGGCCCGTTGATCTCGTTCCAGAGGTGCTGGCAGCGCTTCGCGTGCGTGTCGCATTTCGTGTAGTGGGTGTCGGGCATGATGCCGAGGCGCGGGCCGATGGCGTTATAGAGTCGCGTGCCGCCGCAGCGCGAGCATGTGCGCCAATCGTGCTCTTCATGCTCTGCATCCAGCGGCTCTACACCACCTCGATCCGGGGATCTGCATTCCCCCATAAAGGGCTATTGCAGACACCGCCAGCACGTCGGAGACTGGACACCACTTCACTCTCATGAAGGCGACATGGAAGCCACAAAAGAGCAGCGCGACGCCGCCAGGAAAAATGCCATGCGCGCCGAGATGCTTCGCGCGCAGGCGAGGCGGTTCATGAAGTTCGTGGGCGAATGTCTTGCCCAAGAGGGGTTCTTGGCCCGCGCCGCGGTGGAAGGCCCAGCGTTACCGGGTGACGAGAGAGAGAGTTTCCAGCTCAATACTAGCTTCGGTCGCGTTTATGCTCAGTTCGGCTTTGCGAAGTGGGATGGACACCTCGTGGGGCGGTACCAATTTTCGCGCTTCGTTCTAGGCGCAGATGAGATGATGCGGCTGGTTCCGTTCCACGTGATCCTGATCGAGGATCAGGGGAACGCAACCTTTGCCGAGGATGGTTTCTTCGAATGGAAGATCCCGGATAGTCCGGACAGCAATTACGGTCCGGCGCTCGTCGGCTGTTTGCTCCACGGATTCCAAGAGTCGCTTCCACAGATAAAGTGACCGCAGTAGAACCGATTCGACGCCAGGCAAGCGCAAAGCGATGGCCACGGCCATATTCGCCCGGCGCCAATCTCCACGAATTGGGCTTTTCCTAGATCCTCGGCTAGATGGCGCTGGGTATCGGCGTGCAAGTTGCGCGCCGTCGCCAGCAGTTCATCCAGGCCGCATACGCGCCGCGGCAATTCCTTGGTGACCTTGCGCTGCAGGAAGTAATGGATGTTGTCCCCGAACGGGGTCATCGACAACGCGCGGAATATTCGCGCTTTAGTTTGCCAGTGCATTGGCCCCCTTGTACTTTTTTATAAATACAAATGCTGGCTTGGTGGCTTGGTTGCGCCTCAGAATTGAGCAGAAACGCAATTTAGAGGCGTTGCCCGCACGTGCATTGCTTCTGCTGGTCGGCTGCGCCGCCGCGCCGCAGGTGATCGAGAGGCCGGAGGAGGTGAGGGTGCTGGTGGCCGTGCCGTGCGCGCACCGGCCCGCATACTTGCCTCACTTGGTGCGAGGCGTTGCGTAGGGCGTAACGAGTTCAAAGCAATCAAAAAGCGCTGCGGACTTCTTTGCCTTGAAATCAATGGCATGAACCTCGATGCATTTGTACGCGCTTTCGCCCCTTTGAAGGTAGAACGTTTCAGTTGATACCCCATTTGGGGACGAGTCGCTCGTAACCGCGGCAATGCCGTAACCACGCCCAACAAGCTCAGATAGCGACAACCCAACGCGCTGCCATTGGCTATCAGGCGCTTGAACTGCTTGAGCTGATAGCGCGACTGTAGCGAGGAAAAAGGAAGCGATACGGAGGGTTTTCATTGTGAAGTCACAATTGATTCCGCCGGGGATGCGGTCGTGGCGCCTTCCGTCGTGCCGAAAGCGGCGCCGCCTCAGTCGCCATCATATCCGCTGGAAACGGCAGACTCAAATCTGAGGGACCCCCGGCGTGACGAGCGCGCGGCGGCATACTGAGCTCCGGTGGGGCTCCTGCATCCGTGTAGGCGCGGCCGCCGCCGGCCGCCAGGGGGCGGCGTCCCGCAGGCCTTCCAGGACAGGTTGTACCGCAAAGAAAAGTGCCGCGATCCGGGAGGAGAGTCGCGGCACTGCCGTGTCGCCGGGCAGGAACCGCGTTTCCAGGAAGATTGAGCCAGCCTGGTGGGTCACACGGGGCATACCATCTCCGCGCGGATGGCGTAGTGGCGCTCGCCGCGGGTGCGCAGGCAAATCGAGCGAGGACCGACGAACTGGATGCTGTAGGCGAGCTGGAAGCTCAGCCGAGCGCCCCGGTAATCGAACGCCAGGCGGTCGATTGTCCATGGCAGCGCCATGATTGCTGCGGTATCGACCCCCGTCAGGGTAAGGGTGGCGCCGGCTGCCTGGGCGGCGGCCCCAACCTCAGGGTTCCAGGTGTCGGCTGTGAGCAGCGGATCTTCTATTGTCAGGTGGAGGCAGCGGATGGCCAAACGCGCAGCCCCATGGGATTGGCTGTAGAGGTAGACGGTACCGGGGGCGCAGGCGAACATGTCTCTCTCACTTACACTGTATGGATATCCAGTATAAAAGCCGCCTGACTGGGGGTGCCTAAAGTTGAGTTAACTGTATGGATATACAGTGTCAAGCTTCGATGCCAAGCCCCAAAAGCAAAAAGCCCACCGAAGGGGTGGGCTTTTCAAGTTCCAAACTTTGGAAGTTCTCATTCCAAAATTCAGATTAAGTTAGCGGGCACATACCTGCTAACTCTTTTAATTCTTGGGGTGGCTGATGGGACACCATTGGCCATCTATGAACTCTAGTGTTTACGCGGCTTTCCGGGCGGTGGAACACGGGTCTGGGTAACAATTAGTGTAACAGGCTAAGTGCCTCGGGAGAAGCCCGGAAACCGTTGGTCGACCCGACTACGTATGTGTTCAGTCTTCCAAAAGTCGATGTCGGGAGACTTTTTCGACGCACGGTGGGCAGGGTAGTTCGATTCTCTTGGCCAATTTTGGCGACACTGCCCGCAGGCACCACCACATTCGTCTCCGATACTCCGGCAAGCGCGTTGCCTTCAAAGGCGACCAACGCAATATCGCTACCGTGATGGTAGGCGAGCTAGAGTCTCCTCGCTGGTCAAGCAGGGCAAGCATCTCTTGCGACAGGAGGCGGTTCCGGTTGGCCTTGGCCCAATGTGCTTGAGCGCATCCAAGTCATCAATAAGTTGACTTCTGCTCTCATATGAATAGGCTGGCGGCAACGGGCCGTTACGCAATCAGCGCTTCTAACAGCGGCAAATCGTTGGCGTTCGTCAGGAACTGGCCCAGCTGGGATTTGGGTACGAGCATCACTGCTTGCGACTCCCAGCCCATGTCGGCAGGATTGCCGCCGACGCGGCGTGCACGGTAGTAACGCGTGTACGTCAGCGAGCGGACCGAATCTGCCACGAAGCCGGTGATTTCAGCCTTCAGTCCGGTCTCTTCCCAGGCTTCCTTGATGGCGCTGGCCTGCCGATTGATGCCATGCTCGACGCGGCCCTTGGGGAACGTTGCCGTATAGCCGCCATACCCGTTTGACGGTGCGACCTGCCAGATGCGACCATCCGACTCCTCGATAATCAGTCCGGCGGCTTCGGCCTTGCCATTGGGTGGGGAGAATGCTGGCTCACCGATTTCGGCTTGGCCAGCGACGGCATTCCAAGCCGCTATCGACTGGGGCGCGTCCAACCAACTACGCAGCGGAATGCCGTTAAGTTCTGCCGGCAATTCGCCGCATGGGACCACGATGGAAAATGTGCCAGGCTGTTGCCACGAGCTCAATGGCGTGGGCTGGCTGGGTTTCCGCAGCGCAACAGGCTTGCCTTTGTCATCGGATTTCGGATGAAAATTTGTTGGCATGTGGTTTTTCAATGTTGCCTTTGGTCGTGATGCCGGTATCCATCATGGGCTTGCCGGCGTCGCTTGACGGTGAATGCTGCCACTCGAGGCTGAGGCTGGCAAGTCATACCAAGAATGACAAAAGCCACACTCCAAGATGCGTGTGGACGAGATTGTCGACCTGCCGTTCGAAGCCATTGGCGACCCATTGACGGACAAACTCTCCCTGAGCATCGGCGGCAAGAGTTTCTACAACAGGTCTCTGCCGCTTGGCATGGGGCTGCATGTCTTCAATAACGTGGTGCCCGGCACTTAAGCCCTACGCCCAGGTGCTGGAAGGTCTGACACTGCAGCTGACCCTGGGCCAGCGGAGCCTGTACGTCGCGAGTACCCACAAGCAACTGCGGAAAATTCCTTCTGACTAGGACGAGCTTGGTCGGAAGGAGCTGTGTCCGCTGCCAGGTTCCGCCACTTAGCCCGCACAGCCCGTGTTTATCTTGGCTTCAGGTAGAGCTGCTTCTGCTCACGGCCTGGCACAGTTCGCTCATCAGTCATGAATATGTCCTGCCGTGACTTGACTAGGTCGGATACAACAGCAATACCGGGTCCAGCTGGAACCAGAGTTCTACGCAGATTGGCGATGTCACCAAGACCTACGGGACAGCCGCCAACGGTAGTTCTTGGGATAGCACGACGCGCAATCTCGGCAATGGCGTTACCAGGACCTACGGCACCGACTCCCGGGGCAATAGTTTCGACATGCGGTTCACACGATACGGCTGCGAATAGTCGCCTCAGCCCGCATCAGGGGGCTCTTTGTTGCCAGTGAGTGTGCCGGTTGCAGTGGACTGGGAGCCCATCCTCGCGGGCGTTGGAGTCGACGCTCAGCCCTTGCAGCCAAAGCGAGGCCAACTGGTCGGAGAGCTCCGGGGTAACCGAGATGGTCTTGAGCCGTGCTCGGGCATCCTGCTTGAGGAACGCATCTACCGAGTTCTCGTTGGCCTGTTTGGCTCGGGCTTCGGCAAGTTGCCGGTTTGTTTCAACGGTGAGCTCGGCGCAGGCGGCTTTGGCTTTCCGGTAGTCCCGGCCCAATCGGTCGATGAAGTTGGCCTTGCCCAGATGAGCCTGCAGCTTCTTGGGGATGGGGCGGACGAACTTGTACCCATATTCGTCCTTGCGCATGTAGAGGGGCATGTCAGCTTCTTGTGCTGACCGAACCTTGCGCTGCCGTTGTGTACCAGTCATGTGTACCAGTTAGGGGCAAAAACTCCCCTATCTATCGGCAAATCAATGACTTGGCTTGAATTGGCGGAAGCGGTGAGATTCTCCCGCAAAACCACTAAATCCCTGTAAATTCAAAAGCTTACTGTGGGCTACAGTAGCGATTTTGGCACACCTCTTTGGCACACACAAGCAGAGCCAGAGACAAGTGAGTCAGCACGCTCTCGCCGTTAGCAGGATGGCTACCTATGCAGGGAACGAACAGCGGCAATACGCCCTCGGGGTTACGCCGAGGGCGTGCCATTTTTGCGCAGCAGCGCTCATCAGTTCCCCGTCATACTTAGGTTCGAGCGTATCGATTGGCGGCGAGTCGTGCACGTACTACCGCCCAGCCGAAGGGCGGAACGTCGCGGAGGAAGTTTGGCATTTGCACCGAGGAAGATGAACGTCATATATCTCGATTTCGATGGTGTGCTCCACCCCGAGGCTGTCTTTCGCACCGCCAAAGGCCCTTGGCTGCAAACTCCCGGACATCGACTTTTCGAGAACGAGGGGCTTCTAGAGGCCGCGCTGGAGCCGTACCCGGATGTTCGCATTGTGCTGTCAACAGCGTGGCTGTTGTGGCGCGGCGGGTACAGCTTTGCGAAGCGGCAGCTCTCGCCCGCGTTGCAGCAGCGAGTTATCGGCGCTACTTACCACCAGCGGCACACCCGACGGGATGAGTACACCGAAACATTCCGTGGCTTTCAGATTTGGCAAGACGTGCAGCGTCGCTGTCCCGATGCTTGGCTCGCACTCGATGACGATGGCGAGCAGTGGCCAGCGTGGTGCAGGGAAAAACTAGTTCTTACGCACCCAGTTTTTGGCATTGCTGAGCCCTCAGTGCAGGCGGAACTGGAGCAGAAGCTGCGCGCAATGTGTAGCCGCTAATAAAGTACTTAGCCTAGTAAGGCTACGACGCGCTCCAAGACCCAGGCGGTTTCATCGTGCGAGATGTCCCATTTCCCGCTTCGTACTTTCCTCTCTACGCCGCTGCGCATGCGCCCAAGATTGAACTCGCGCGACCAAGTGGGATTCTCGCGCTCCTTACGCCGACAATAGTCTCGGAGCTGCTGCGCCAGGTCTTCGCAAATTTCCCAACGCTCGCGGCGCTCGACGTCGGAAGCTGTCGGTTGTACGTACTGGACTCCGGCTAGCGCTACCGCGACTTTAGACTGTACCCCGGACAGGGCGCTCACAAGTTTTGCGCGTGGGAAATCCGTAGGTACGGGTGTGGTTTGCCCGTCATCGGTCAACGCAGCAAGTTTGCGTTGCAACTCAGCCTGGACGCTAGCTGCGCTGACGCCGCTATCGGATGCACATGCTACAAAGCGCGAATCTTCTCTGCTCGCCGCCTCGACGCTCGGATGGTCATCAATAGCAAGCCAGTGCGTCAGACAACGTCGGCGGGCTTCCTCGAGAATTTCCTCGGAGCGGGAGCCTCCCCAGGTCTCCACCACACCGATGAATCGTACGCCCAACGGGCCCAGCAATCGAACCAGCGTCTCGTCGTTACACAAACGGCGCCAGTCTGAGCTGACGATGATTCGCACGTTTGGATAATGGACGAGCAGGCGGTCCAGAACTGGCAGCCATGCAAATAGATTTGGGTTCTCGATGAGATTGAAGTCTTCATCAAGCGCAGGCTCGCCGAACCGGTGCAGCACGCCATCAAAATCGAGAAACAAGACTGGTAGGTCCGTCATGTGGCTTGAGCGTGTGGGTGTTATCGCCCTCTATTTTGCGCGCTATATGTGAGTTCACCAACATGGGAGGTGGGGCACGAAAGGAGAATCTCCAACAAGGCTCAGAGCTTGTTGAAGATTCTTGTAGCGTTCATAGATTACGAGGCGCAAGAGAACATCCTTGCCTGCGGCTGAACTTGCACCGAGGCGGGTACACGCTGGATAGTCTTGTCCTCGGCGGCGCTCTCGCCGCTAACAGCCTTCTTACTCATAAGTCAGAAATTTAGCGGACAATAGTCTATGCTTGAGCGATAGTCATTGAGGGGTGCGCTCATGAAACGGGACGGCCGCA
>NZ_JBIUHC010000272.1:0-7734 GCF_044627735.1 Cupriavidus sp. CuC1
TTTGAGGGATTCACCACCGCGCCCACCCCACCACGAAACCATCACGGCGTGATATATCGTGATGCTCCGATCCGGTATCGGAAGATGGGCGTATGGGCAGGGATTCTGCTACCGAGCAGCCTCACCACGAAACCAGCGTCATTAACAGGATCGTGGCCATTCAAACCGGTAACGGCACGAGTGAATTAAAACCAGGGGCCTGACGACGAAACCACCGAGCTACGCAACCCCGACACGCCAGCCTCCTGCAAGGATCGCTTTCTTTTAGTTACTTTTCTTTACGAGTAAAGAAAAGTGACATCTCACACGTTCTAAAACGGCAACACCGTACAGCCGCGACAGCAGCTAGAAGCATGAAAACCCCGCCCAGCAAGCGCCAAAACCCGCGTCAGCGGGCCACAAGCAATACACATCGCACACTTACCCCAACCTACAATTCCTGCTCCAAGCTCAACAGACTTTGCGAACGAATCAGCGGAACGGGACACTAGAAGCGAAAGTCAAAAAGACAACGACAACATCGGGATCGAAGGGAACGACAACAAAAGGAGACTTCCGATGCATGCATTCCACAAACCATGGCGCGTGGCTAGCGCCGCCATCGTTCTAGGCTGCGCCACGCTTGCCCAGGCGCAGCCGGCTCCCACCTACCCTACCCGCCCGGTGACGCTGATCGTGCCCTACGCGCCGGGTGGCACCACCGACGTGGTGGTGCGCCAGTTTGCCGTGGCCTTGCAGAAGTCGCTCGGCCAGACCGTGGTGGTGGACAACAAGCCGGGCGTGGCCGGCACCATGGGCGCGCTTGCCCTGCGGCAAGCGAAGCCCGACGGCTACACGCTGTCGATGATGCCGGTCACCGTATTCCGTCAACCCTTCATCCAGAAGACCGCCTT
Organism: Cupriavidus sp. CuC1; assembly: GCF_044627735.1. NCBI lineage: Bacteria > Pseudomonadati > Pseudomonadota > Betaproteobacteria > Burkholderiales > Burkholderiaceae > Cupriavidus > Cupriavidus sp. CuC1. Next base: position 894 of record NZ_JBIUHC010000272.1, read on the forward strand.
CGACCCTGCGCGCGATTTCACCTACCTGTCGCGCATCACCGGCTATACCTTCGGCGTGGTGGTGCCGGCCAATTCACCGTGGAAGAACTGGGGCGATTTCCTGCGCGATGCACGCGCAAAACCGGGCACCGTCAGCTACGGCTCGCCGGGCCAGTACAGCTCGCCGCACATCACCATGATCGAGCTGGTGACCAAGGAAAACCTCACGGTCAACCACGTGCCCTTCAAGGGCGATGCCGACTGCCTGAACTCGCTGATGGGCAACCATGTGCAGCTGTGCGCCGCCGGCAGCTCCGCCGGCACGCTGGTCGATGCGGGCAAATTGCGCTGGCTGAATCTATGGACGGCGCAGCGCTCCCCGCGCTGGCCCGACGCGCCCACGCTGCGCGAGCTCGGCTACGACATCGTCTCGAACTCGCCCTACGGCGTGGCCGGGCCGAAGGGCATGGACCCCAAGGTGGTCAACATCCTGCAGGACGCGCTGCGGCGCGCCGCGGAAGATCCCCAGCACCTCGCCGCGCTCAAGCAGCAGGACCAGGACCTGATGTACCTGGACAGCGCCGGCTACACCCGCTTTGCCATGCAGCAGATCGCGCAGGAGAAGGCGCTGGTGGAGCGGCTTGGCATCAAGGCGGATTGAGCTCCCGCCCACAACCCGGATATCCCGACCGATGACCATCAAGTCCTCCGCAGCGAGCCCCGAAGGCATCGCCTTCGACCCCCGCCGCCACCGCATGTGCGAGCAACGCTATTTCGAGGATTTCGCGCCCGGCGAACGCTTCGTGCTGCCCTCGCGCACCATGACCGAGGCGCTGTTCGCCGCCTTCCAGCTTGCCAGCGGCGACAACCATCCGGTGCACTACGATGCCGAGTACTGCCGCGCCCACGGCATGCCGCACATGCTGGCGCATGGCTACCAGGTGCTGATCCAGACCGCGGCAGGCGCCGGCCTGTTTCCGCATATGGTGGAGGAATCGCTGAAGGGCTTTCTTGACCAGAGCAGCCGCTTCCTGCATCCGGTCTACGTGGGCGACACGTTGTACAGCGCGCTGGAAGTTGCCGAGCTGGTGCCTAACCGCACAACAGGGGTGCTGACCTTGCGCTCGACGGTGCACAACCAGCACGGCGTGCTGGTGCTCGACGGTGTGCAGCGTTACCTGCTGCGCAAGCGCGCACCGGCCGGCTGATTGGCGTCGATCTCAAATGCAGAAAATTCCGGCGCAAGTTGGGAAAGGGCCTAGGACAGCTTGAAACCCCTGAAAATCAAGGCGAAGGCAGCCCGCCTTCCGAATGCAATGCCCCCGCGCGCGGGATCTCGCGGGCTGCTGCCCCGCCATTTCGTGGCGCATCTCGGCTACACTCAGCCGCTTCATTGGCCTGGCGCTGCGGGCATTCTCGCTTCCCACTGAAGCGCATGCCACAAGCGCCAGGCCCGCCCTCTGCAATCGCTCCGGATCACGCCGACGCCGGACCGCATTGCCCCATCCGACAGCCCGCCTCATGACCGTGCCCACGCCTCTCGTGACGCGGTTCCGGCTTCCATTTGCCGGGCCGCGGGCTGGCACGCAAGGAGGAACTGCCCAGACATGCAGGGACTGCACCTAACCGCTGATTTGTACGAATGCCGCTGCGCGCCAGCCTTGCTGTGCGACGCCCAGCTGCTCGCCAGCCTTTGCCGCCAGGCCGTGGCGGCCGCGAGCCTGACGCTGGTGGCCGAGAAGTTCCACACCTTTCCCGGCCACCAGGGCGAGCAAGGCGGTGTCACCGGCGCCGCCTTGCTCGCCGAATCGCACCTGGCCGTGCACACCTGGCCGGAACGCGATGGCGTCACGCTCGATGTCTATGTCTGCAATTTCTCGGACAACAACTCGGCCAAGGCCGAAGCCCTGCTCGACGCCCTGCTGATCGCTTTCGCGCCCCGCCGGCAAAGCACCAACCGCCTGCTGCGCGGCTCCGACGATCCGCAGGATCAGGCCAACGAGCTGCTGCTGGAGTGGCTGAACCCGGACAGCGCCTACGGCTTTCGCGCCACGCGCCGGCTGGAAACGGTGCGCACGGCGCATCAGTTGCTGGAGGTATTCGACACGCCGCAATGGGGCAAGCTGCTGCGGCTCGACGGCCGCTACATGACCTCGGAGCGCGACGAGTTCTTCTATCACGAGCCCATGGTCCATGCCACGGCCATCACCCATGCCACGCCGCGCCGGGCGCTGGTGCTGGGCGGCGGCGACGGCGGGGCCTGCGAGGAACTGCTCAAGTACCCGACGATGGAGCGCGTGGTGCTGGCCGAACTCGACGCGGAGGTGATCCGCGCGGCCCGGCAGCACTTGCCGCAGGTGCATCGCGGCGCGTTCGACGATCCGCGCCTGCAACTGCGGATCGGCGACGGCTTCGCCTATATGGCGGAGCAAAGCCGCGACCCGCACGGCGAGCGCTTCGACCTGGTCGTGCTCGACCTGACCGATCCCGACACGCCGGCGCAGCCGCTCTACACGCCGCAAGCGCTGCGACTGGTCAAATCGCTGCTGGCGCAGGGCGGCGCCCTGGCCATGCATATCGGCTCGCCGGTATTCGAGCCGGAACGGGTGCGCCAGATCACCTTGCAACTGCGCGGGGTGTTCGAGATCGTCAGGCCCTTTGGCCTCTACGTGCCGTTGTATGGCGCGTATTGGGGACTGGCCTTCGCCTCGGACACGCTGGATCCGCTGTCCCGCCTGCCCTATGAGGTGGATCAGCGCCTGCGCGGCTACGGCATCGGCGATCTGGACTACTACAACGGAGAGGTGCATCGCGCGCTGTTTGCGTTGCCCAACTACTACCAGCGGCTGGTGCAGAACCACTGACCTGCCAGAGCCATTAGCCGAAGCCGCCGAACGGGCCAACACCGCGCGCCATGACGACGGCTGTCGCTCCCTCTCCCCTCATGGGGAGAGGGTTGGGGAGAGGGGCGGTTTGGCTAGGAGCCACTGGGAGCGAAGCCAATTGTTTTATCCAGCACGACGGCGTAGCCAGCGTCCGCCCTTTCCCCCGGTTGCTCTCCTGCAAGTGGGAGAGGAAGCAAACCAACCTCAATCCACCTGGATGTTCGCGGTCTTCACCACGCCGCCCCACAGCTTGAGCTCGCGCTGGATGCGATCGGCCAGCGGCTTCGGGCCCGTGATGTTGAGATCGTAGCCGCCCTGCGTCATGCGCTGCTGGAAGGCGGGATCGTCGCCGATGGCCTTCTGCGCCTTGACCAGCTTGTCCACCACATCGGCAGGCAGCTTCTGCGGGCCGATCAGCGCGTACCATCCGGTCAGGTCATAGTTCTTCATGCCGGACTCGATCATGGTCGGCACGGTCGGCAGCGCCGCGTTGCGCGTCTTCGACGTGACCGCCAGCGCGCGTACCTTGCCGCCCTGGATATGGCCGATGGCCGTGCCGGTGATGTCGAACATGAAGGTGACCTTGCCACCGATCACATCGGCCATCGCGGGCGAGTTGCCCTTGTACGGCACGTGCAGCATCTTCACCCCGCCCATCTGCGCCAGCAACTCGGCGGACAAGTGGTTGGAAGCACCTACGCCGGCCGAGCCGAAGCTGACGCCTTCGGGATGCTTGCGCGCGTAGTCGACCAGTTCAGTGACGTTCTTGGCGGGGAAATCCTTGTTGATCAGCAGCACATTGGTGTAATCGGTGATCAGGCCGATATAGGTGAAATCCTTGGTCGGATTGAAGTTCACCGACTTCTGGATCAACGGCGTCATGGTCATGGTGGGACTGGCCACGAAGTACAGCGTGTAGCCGTCCGGCGTTGCCTTTGCCGTCAGGTCCGCGGCAATGGCGCCGCTGGCGCCGGCACGGTTGTCCACCACGACCGGCTGCTTGAGCGTGCGGCCCAGGTAGTCGGCGTAAATGCGCGCGGCGGTATCGACCGGGCCGCCCGGGGCGTAGCCCACGATCAGCTTCACCGGGCGCGCCGGATAATTGTCCGCCATTGCGGTGCCCTGCACCAATGCCAGCAGCATGCCGGCCATCATCCATCGCTTCATCTGTCTCCTCCTTATTGTGCGTCTTGCCAGTGCCCCGGCGGGGGTCATGCCGCTGCGGCAGCGCCGTCCAGCATGGCGCGCAGCGGCTGCTTCAAGAGCTTGCCGCTGGCGGTAGTGGGAATGGTCTCGATCACGCGGATCTGCGCGGGCCGCTTGTACGGCGCCAGGCTGTCGCGCAGGTAGGCCTCCAGGGCGGCGGTGTCCAGCGTCGCGCCCGGCTGCGTTTCGATAAAGGCCACGACTTCTTCGTTGCCGTCGGCGGCAGCGCGCCCGACCACGGCGGACTGGCGCACGCCGGGGAAGGCGTTGATGACGGATTCCACCTCGATCGGATAGACGTTGAAGCCCGAGCGGATGATCAGGTCCTTGGAGCGGCCCACGATAAACAGCGCCCCGTCTTCACCCAGGAAACCGAGATCGCCGGTGTTGAGCCAGCCGCCCGGCAACAGCGCCTCGGCGGTCTGCTCCGCGTTGCGGAAGTAGCCGCGCATCACGCCCGGGCCGCGCACGCGGATCTGGCCGCGTTCGCCCGCGGGCATCGCCTCGCCTTGCTCGCTGGTGATGTTGATCTCCACGCCCTCGACGATGTAGCCGGCCGAGCAATCGGCGCGCGGCGCATCCATGCGCGTGATGAACAACGAGCCGGCGTATTCGGTGATGCCGTAGCCGTGATGCAGCGGCTGGCCGAACCAGGCCTCGGTGTCGCGCTTGAGCGTGGGGTCAAGCGGCGCGCCGCCGGTGTAGAGATAGCGCAGGCGGGGAAACGCGGTGGCGCCGGTGACACCTTGGGCCGACTCGCGTGCCACCGCCATGATGCGCGTGAACATGGTGGGCACGCCTTGCAGCATGGTGACGCCGGGCGACTCCAGCGCGGCGAACACGTCGGCAGCATCGAAACGAGGCCGCATCACCAGGCTGGCGCCCGCGTACAGCGTGGCCATCAGCACGGTGGCGATGCCGAAGATATGCGACAGCGGCAACGCGCCGTAGGCGATGTCGTCGGGACCGAGATTGCGCGAAGTGGCCGAGATCCGCGCGAAGATGGTCAGGCCGGCGTGCGGCACCATCACGCCCTTGGGCGCGCCCGTGGTGCCGGAGGTATAGATCAGGGTGGCGACATCCCGCGCCTCGGCGGCGCTCACGCGCGGCGGCAGCTCGGTGGCGCGCAAGCTGGCGAAGCCGGGATCGAGCGCCACGCAATCGGTGGGCTGCGCGCCGAGCCGCCTGGCATGCGCTGCGGCTACGTCGGAAACATGGTTGGTGAAGAACGTCAGCAATGGCTCCGCATGTGCGCGGATGCCATCGATCTCGCGCGGCGAGAGCCGTGCATTGACCTGGATCGGCCAGGCGTGCAGCGCGCTGCACGCAAACAGCATGATCACCATCTCGGCGCAGTTCTCGCCCACTACCATCACGCGGTCGCCCTGCCCTACGCCCTGCGCGGCCAGCCAGTCGCGGGTGGCGGTGATGCGCTGCCACAGCGTGCCGTAGCTGAGCACGCCGCTGGCCTCATACAGGCAGGGCGCCTGGGGCGATTGCTCGGCCCAGTGCCGGGGGATGTCGTGGATGAACTCGGGGCGGAAAGTAGACATGATGCGAGCGGGTGATGAGGTTGGAACCGGACTGGCTGTTGCAACGGCTGGGAACGGCGAACTCACTGATCCAGATGGATGTTCGCTGCCTTGATCAGGCCGTCCCACTTCTGGTACTGGGTGCGCATATAGGTGCCGAACTGCGCCGGGGTCGAAGGAAAGGGCACCGTGCCCTGGCTAGCCAGCCGCGCCGCCAGATCCGGCTGCGCGAGCGAGGCAACGATCTCGGCGTTGAGGCGGTCGACGATGGCGGGCGGGGTATTGGCCGGCGCCACGACGCCGAACCAGGCGGTCAGCTCATAGCCGGGCACGCCGGCTGCCGCCAGCGTCGGCACGCCGGGCAACTGCTCGGACGGCTTGGCAGTGGTCACCCCCAGCGCCCGCACGCGGCCATCCCGCACATACGGCAAGGCGGTGGAGATGCTGTCGAACATCATGGTCAGGCGCCCGCCGATCAGGTCGGTCATGGCCGGCGCGCTGCCCTTGTACGGCACGTGGTCGATGCGCACGCCCGCCATGTGGGTGAAGAGCTCGCCGGCCAGGTGCGACGACGAGCCGTTGCCAAATGAGCCGTAGGTCAGCTTGCCGGGCTCGCGCCGGGCGAGCGCCAGCAGCTCGGCCACGTTGCGAGCCTGGACGGAAGGATGGACCACCAGCACGTTGGGCAGATACGCCACCGAGGCCACCGGCGCGAAATCCTTGAGCGGGTCGTAGCCCGGCTTGTCATACAGGCTCTTGTTGACGGCCAGCGAGCCGAAGGTGCCGAACAGCAGGGTATAGCCATCGGCCGGCGCGCGCGCCACCGCCACGGCGGCGATGTTGCCGCCCGCGCCGGGTCGGTTCTCGATCACTACCGACTGGCCGAGCCGCACGGAAAGTGCGTGGCTGACCTCACGCGCCAGCAGGTCGGTGGCGCCGCCCGGCGGGAAGGGCACCACCAGCCGGACGGGCTTGTCCGGATAGGCGGCGAATGCGCTCGCCGTGGCCGCCAGCCAGCCGCATAGGGCGAGCCATCGGGTGCAACGTGTGGTCCAGCGGGACATCGCCTGTCTCCTCGGCGTGAATTGTTTTTGTGCTGCGACGTAACTGCGCCAGTGTGGGGCAGGCGGCAAAGGCATGCCATTTGGATTTGGCTAAGGCCGTGTTCGTGCGACCTGAAAGTCGCCTGAATTTCTGTTTCACAGGAGAACGTATGACCTGACGAAACCGGTTGTTCCA
>NZ_JBIUHC010000273.1:0-7628 GCF_044627735.1 Cupriavidus sp. CuC1
CGACGCGGCAGGCGCCGGCGCGGCCGCGCCATCCACCGGGCGCAACTCAGCCTGCACGGAGAGATTGGCGCGCGGCGCCGACGGGCTGAACAAGCGCGGATTGATGTGCTCGCCGTTGACCAGCACATGGGTGAACGGGACCTTGCCAAACGGCGTCAGGTCCGCCTCGGCACGGCCGCGCAGGCGATCGCCGCTGGCTTCGGCTTGCGCGCGCAGGGCGGCAAGCGAGCCGCTCACATGGGCGCTGATGCTGAAGGATTCCTTCTGCCAGCTGCCCTCCAGCAGCGCGGCGCCGTTCAGCGCAAACGGCGCCTGGCCGGCGATCTGCGCATTGGCGGCCAGCTTGCCGTACGGCGTGACCAGCCGCTCCACGCTGACGCGGTGGCGTTGCCCGTCGGAATGCAGCGAGCCCGCCAGGTCGCTGAACACCATCTCGCTGGGCGTGGCCGGCGGCCCTTGGAGCAAGGCCAGGCGGTCCAGCGTGAGCGTATCCACGTCCACCGCCAATGGCAGGTCGAGCGATTTGGGCAAGGTGGCGGGCGCACTGTCAGGCGGCGACGGCGGCAAGCGCAGCGTGACGGCGCCAACGCGCAGCGAGCTGACATGCAAGCGGGTCGGTGACCAGCTCAACGCCCAACTGCCGTCGACACGGTCGACCGTCACCCGGGTCCCGCCGCTGGCAAACACCACATCGCGCAGCCGCAGGCCGTGGGCCACCGTGCCGCCTTCCAGCTTGCCTGACAAAGCGCCTGCGGACAGGAGCGTGGCCAGCGACCATAGCTGGCGCGTGCCGGCCTCCGTACGCAAGGCCAGCACCGCCGCCGCAACCCCCGCCAGCACCAGCGCCAGCAGCACCACCGCGCACCACGCCAGCCAGCGCCCGAAGCGCATGCGGCGCGGCCGCGCCGGCCCGGGCGGAACATCGCCGGGAGCGGGGACGGGAGGCATGTCGGGAATGCTCATGCGGCAAATGCCCTGCAGCTGCGTCGATTGAGGTCGCCGTGCTGGCGGCCGGGCCGCATCGCCGTGGTCGGAACGATCATCAGAACGCGACTCCCAGCGAGATATGCGGGCGGAACTGCTTTGCCTGGATGCCGTAGCCCACGTCGAGCTGCACCGGCCCCACCGGGCTGCGCCAGCGCGCGCCAATGCCCACGCCGTTGTAGAGCTTGACGCCCGTCAGGTTGTCGGTGGCCGTGCCCACGTCCCAGAAGATCGCGGCGCCCCAGTCATGCAGGAACCAGTACTGGTATTCCAGGCTCGCGGTGCCGAGGTACTTGGCCGGCAGCACGCTGGCGCCGTTGCGGGTGCCGATCGACTGATAGCCGTAGCCCCGGATCGAATCCGTGCCGCCCGCCCTGAAGCGCAGCGAGGCCGGGACCTTGGTGACGTCGCCGTTGGTGATATCCGCGCCCAGCTCCAGCCGGGCCACCACCAGGTCGCGCTTGCCCACCGGCACGTACTGGCGGATACGCCCGTACAGGCGGAAGAAGGTTTCGTCGCTCAGCATGTGCTTGGCGGCCACGCCCACCTGCGTGCTGATGACGTTGCCGCGACGCGGGAACACCGGGTTGTCCACGTCGCGCCGCGTCCAGGCAAAGGCGGGCACCAGCGCCCGGCTGAGCTGGCTGTCCTGCCCGAAGGGCTGGAGCTTGTCGTAGTAATAGTCCAGCGACATGGTGGTGTCGTACTTCTCGCGCGAGCGGGAGCGCTTCAGGCCCGTGCGCAGGCTGGTCAGGTCGGTGCTTTCCAGGTCGATGGTGCGTTCGTAGCTAGCGTAGGCGCTATTGCGGTACGTCTTGCTATCCGGCGGCATCGCGATCTCGCCGAACGCGTACTGGCGCTTTTGCTCGATGCGCGCCTGCGAGTCGAACACCCAGGCACGGTTGAACAGGTTGTAGTAAGCGTAGCGCCCTTCGACCTGGGCGCCGGTATCGGTGGTATAGCCCACGCCCGACGAGAGCCGATGGACGGGATACTCGCGCACCCGGACATACACGGGCACAGTCACCTTGTCGGCGTTCATGTCGACTTTTGGCTCGGCGCTGATGGCGGTGCTCGCTTCGGTGACCTTGCCCTCGGCCGTCGTTTCCTGCTCGCCAAGGTCGATCTGCACATTGGAGAAGTACGGCTGGTTCTGGATGGCGCGCTGGAATTCCAGCAAGCGCTCCACGCGGTACGGCTCGCCCTCATACAGCGGATTGACGTTGCGGATGATCTGCTCGGGATAGCGCCGCAGCCCGCTGATCTTCAGCGGCCCCATGCTGTAGGCCGGGCCGCTGGCAAAGCGCGCGCTCAGGTCCGCCGCGTGCTCGTCCGGCTCGATGCGGGCTTGCGAGCCGGTCAGGCGGGCGCCGTAGTAGGTATGGCTCTGCAGCGCCACCAGCGCATCTTCCTTGGCCTTGTCCCAGTCCGCCTGGCGAAACGGCGCGCCCACCGGCAGATCCCACTTGGCCCGGATTTCAGCGATCTGCTCCGGCGACTGGCTGGCGGCCGGGCCGCTCACGCCCACGTCCACCGCACGAATCACCGTGCGCGCGCCCGGATCCACCGTGATGTGCACGGTGCGCTCGTCGCCGCTGCCGTCCACCTTGGTGGTGGTCTGCGGATCGAAATAGCCTTCGGTGGAGGTGAACTGGCGGACCTGCTCGCCAACCGTCTCGACCATGTAGTTGAACTGGTCGGGCGAGATATCGTCGCGGGTACGGTAGCGCGACAGGTCCAGGTGGTCCTGCAGGATTTCCTTGACTGGCTTGGGCGCATCCACCTCGACTTTATAAGCGGCGGCGGCGGGCCCCGCGGATAGCGCCAGGGCCGCCAGCAGCGGGCGCACCAGGCGGCGCAGCACGGCCGGCGCCACCGGCAGTCCGCCGGCAGGGGCGGCAAGGCCGGCGGGCATGGTGCGCGGGTTCCCTGGATCCATCCTCATCGATTGGTGCACGTCACGCAAAGTCGATATTTGACCACACCCGCGCGGCCGGCCTGTCTGGCGCCGCCAAAATGACCGCCGCAACCGTCACCACAACCGCCACCACAACGGTCGCCGAACGCAAGGGCACGGGATGGAAACGGCAGAATCGCGCGCAATCCCGTTACCAGGGCCGCCGATACGGTAAAATCCTCGCTGTTTGTTAATTTCACCCTGTTTCCCGCCATGGCTGCCTACGAATCGGATATCACCCAGTTCCTGAAGTCGCTCAAGGACGAGCGCCCTTCCCTGGAAGCGGAACAACGCCAGGGCCGCGCCCTGCTGTGGGACAAGAGCCCGATCAACCTCGAAGAACGTGCCCGTGCCGACGCCTCGCGCGTGGCGCAAAAGCCGTACGTCTACTCGCTGGACTAAAGCCGCACCCGCCCCACCCGAGCGAGCGCCCCTAGATGAACCAGAGCGAGCAGGACAAGCTCAAGCCAGCAATCGAGCTGCCCAGCGTGAAGCCCGAGCGGGATTCCACGCCGGCCGCCGTCGACGGCATGGCGTTCGCGCGCCTGTACGGCGAGCCCCTGTTCAAGCTGCCGCAGGACCTGTACATCCCGCCGGATGCGCTGGAAATCTTCCTGGAAGCGTTCGAAGGGCCGCTGGATTTGTTGCTTTACCTGATCCGCAGGCAGAACTTCAACGTCCTCGATATTCCAATGGCGCAAGTGACGCGCCAGTACCTCACGTATATCGAGCAGATCCGCAAGAGCAATCTTGAGTTAGCCGCCGAGTACCTGCTGATGGCCGCCATGCTGATCGAGATCAAGTCGCGGATGCTGCTGCCCGTGAAAAAATCCGACAGCGACGACGAAGAAGAGGATCCCCGCGCCGAACTGGTCCGCCGCCTGCTCGAATACGAGCAGATGAAGCTGGCGGCCATGCGCATCGACCAGGTGCCGCAGCTCGGGCGCGATTTCCTGCACTCCCAGGTCTACATCGAGCAGAGCATTGCGCCGCGCTTTCCCGATGTGGAAGTGGTCGACCTGCAAGCCGCGTGGGCCGACGTGATCAAGCGCGCCAAGCTCAACCAGCACCACAAGATCTCGCGCGAGGAACTCTCCGTGCGCGAGCACATGAGCCACATCCTGCGCCGCCTGCAGCATTCCCGCTTCATGGAGTTCAGCGAACTCTTCGAAGACGCGGTGCGCTCCGGCAAGGGCGTGCCGGTGGTGGTGGTCAACTTCATCGCCATGCTTGAGCTATCGCGTGAAGCCCTGGTAGAGATCACCCAGGCCGAACCCTTCGCGCCGATTTATGTGCGATTGGCGTACATTCCCAGCTAAGCCGCACCAATAGCGCCGCCCGCTTCGGGCCACATGCTCTACAATCCGCCGACAATCGGCGCCACCTAGAGCACCGGACCGGCCTCCCGGCGCACATCGCCCCGGGGCACTCCTACCACGACCAGCACACCAACTTCATGAAAGTCATTTCCTCCATTCACGAGTTGCGGGACCAGTTGCGCGGACAGAACCGGGCGGCCTTCGTGCCGACCATGGGCAACCTGCATGAAGGCCACCTGTCGCTGATGCGCCTGGCGCGCCAGCACGGTGACCCGGTGGTCGCGTCGATCTTCGTCAACCGGCTGCAGTTCGGTCCCAATGAGGATTTCGACAAGTACCCGCGCACGCTGCAGGACGACATCGAGAAGCTGCAAAAGGAAGGCGTCTACGTGCTGTTTGCGCCCACCGAGCGCGACATGTACCCGGAGCCGCAGGAATACCGCGTGGAGCCGCCGCACGACCTGGGCGACATCCTGGAAGGCGAATTCCGACCCGGCTTCTTCAAGGGCGTGTGCACGGTAGTGATGAAGTTGCTGTCGTGCGCGCAACCGCGCGTCGCCGTGTTCGGCAAGAAGGACTACCAGCAACTGATGATCGTGCGCCGCATGGTCCACCAGTTCGCGCTGCCGATCGACATCATCCCCGCCGAAACCGTGCGCGCCGAAGACGGGCTAGCCCTGTCCTCGCGCAACCGCTACCTCACGCCCGACGAACGCACCGAAGCCCCGGTGCTCTACAAGACGCTGCACGAAGTCCGCGACACCGTACTGGCCGCCAACAGCGCCAGCGCCGACCTCGCCGCCATCGAAGCCAGCGCCAAAGCCGCCCTGCAAGCCCGCGGCTGGCGACCCGACTATGTATCCATCCGCAAGCGCGTCGACCTGCAGGCCCCCACCCGCGAAGAATACGTAGCAGGCGAGCCGCTGGTCATCCTGACCGCCGCAAAGCTGGGTGCGACGAGGCTGATCGACAACCTGGAAATCTGACGAAATCGAGGCCTGGACGATCCAGGCCTCGAAATGTCACCCCTGTCAGCCATGTGAGTGAACTCGCATGGCGCCGCCTACCGATCGGTGTAGCCGTGATTCCCGCCCCCAAGGCGGAAATCACCCAAGCGCGATGCGAAGCGAGCCGTGAAGGTTTACCTAGACCGTATGGGGCGCCTTTTTTGCCTACTTTTTTGGCAAGACAAAAAAGTAGGTCGCCACCCCGCAGAGGTGGTGAAACTGCAGTTGCTTTTGACGTTAAGCCATTGAATTTGAAGCTGATTTTGCAGTTGCAATTGCAATTGCAGCCGCAGCCAACCAGCAATCAAACCTCAACCACCTCCTCCCGCCCCACCTCAGCCCTAACCCCCTTAGCCCTCTCCATCGTCCGCACCACATGCCGCCGATGCCCCCGCCTGCGCTTCCACCAGATCAACACCCCGGTAACACCAAACATCAACGGCACCAAACCAAACACCGAAATAAACGCCCGCCCCAACAATCCAAACGCTTCCCCGGTATGCAACGGATACATCCAGTTAAGGACAGTATCCCCAGCCGGCGCATCCATCGGATCGCGAACCCCAAGCCGCTTACCCGTGTGCGCATCCAGCCAGAGCCGGGTCGCGCCACTGCCCTGGCGGACCTCGTCAGGTTGCCGCAGCCGCACCTCAAACGGATCTCCCGCCTTGCGCGGAAAGCTGACCCGCGTCACCAGCGCCGCGGGATAAAGCGCCTGGGCAGCGCTCACGGCCTGCGCAGCACCTAGCAACGGCGTACCAGCAGGCGCCGCAGCCGATACCGGCTTGCCAGGCGGCGACACCGTCATCACGCCAGCCACCATCGGCGTCACCCACTTGGGCAAATCCAGGTACCAGCCCGAAAACGCCATCGTTGCCAGCACCGGCGCCGCGAAAATGCCTGCCGTGCGATGCAGCGAATAATTGAAGCGCGACCACGAGCCGCCATGGCTGATGCGAAACGCATTGAGCACCGCGCGCGGCTTGAGCTTGGGCCACCACAGCACAACCCCGCCGATCACCAGCACCAGCAGCAGCATCCCGGTGATGCCCAGGATCGTCCGGCCGGTCTCGCCAGAGAGCAGGTAGTGGTGCAACTGGAACAAGGTCGGCAATAGCAGCGGGCGCGACAGGCCGGGCTCACCCCAGACCCGTTCACCCTTCACCGTCAATGTGACGGGATCGACCATTACCTGGCGCGAGCGCCCGGCGTTGGGCGTGCCCTTGAGCGGGTACCAGGCAATAAACACCTCATGCGGCGCGGACGGCAGCATCAGCAACGTGGGGCGACCATAGTGCGGGTCGGCCTGCAGGCGGTCAGTGACCGCTTGCACCGTGGCCGTCGCCACCGGCATGGGGACTTCCGCCGAGGCCGTCAGCAGCTCCGGGTTGAGCATGGCATCCAGCTCGTCGCGCCAGGCAATCACGGTGCCGGTCAGGCCCAACATGACAAACAGCAGGCCCAGCCACAAGCCGAGGTACAGGTGAATCTTGACGAAAACAACGCGCAGGCGGCCGGTAACCATGGGAAGCGGGGAGCAGATTGGGGGGGTTGAGGGATTGTGGGGTTACGTTTTCGGACCCTATGCCAGCGTGCGATGAATGCGTCACACCACCAAGATGAGAATGCGAAAGATTCGCGATTCTAACAGGCAGGGCTTGCCCATGCGTGACAAGCGCAAGACCGTGGCTGGGCTCGCCTGGATTGCGGCAGAATGTCGATCGTGCCCATTGCCGGCCCCGGACTCCCGCCATGAAGATGCCCCATTCCATCGAATTGCTCCCTGCCGGCCCCCACGATGCCGCGCTGATTGCCGACCTGCACACGCAAAGCTGGCGCCATGCCTACCGCGGGCTGTTGCCGGCGGATTACCTTGAGCAGGAGGCGCCCGTCCAGCGCCGGCAAGCCTGGCAGGCTCGCCTGGTGGAGGGCGCCGAAGGGCCGCTGGAAGTCACGCTCGTGCGCGTGGACGGCACGCCGGCCGGCTTTGCCTGCCTGCAACCCGAGGCCGAGCCGCAATATGGCGTGTACCTGGATAACCTGCATGTGCTGCCGGGATGGCACGGACTGGGGCTTGGCAAGCGCCTCTTCGCCCATTACGCGCGGCGTGCCGCTTGCGGCTGGCCAGGGCAGCCCCTTTTTCTCTATGTACTGGAAGGCAACATCCAGGCGCGCGAGTTCTATCGGCGCCTGGACGGCGTGGAGAGCGAGGTGTTCGACGACCAGTTTCCCGGCGCCGATCTGATCGTGGCCGTGCGCCGCGTGAGCTGGCCGTCGGTGGATGCCGTTCTGTCAAACCTACTCAAATCTGCCTAAACAGATCCAAAGCTGACTTCCTACTTCGTTGAGGCTGGTTTCGTC